>JADGOR010000131.1 GCA_017882855.1 Cellulomonas sp.
CGGCTACGGAGTGATGTCCACCCCCGGTCTCGTCGTCGACGAGAAGGTCGTACTGTCCGGACGCGTGCCCACCGCCGCCCAGGTCCGCGAGCTCCTCGCGCCACTCACGTGAGGGACGAGCCGACGACCCGGGCGCCTTCACGGTCGCGACCCTGACGGCGGCCCGTGGCCGGTCACGATCCCCGGATAGTCGGACGACTCGGAGCCGGTCGCGCCCGCGAACTGAGGCGTCCGACGGGCCAACTGGCCTAACGCCAACCGTTGACCCCGAAGCCGGAGAGGCTGGACAATTCGCCCTGACGGTGCGCATCGCCTGCCCCCTGCGCGGTGCGCACTGTTCTGGCGCCCGGCGGGCAGCACAGCCGGCAAGACGGCGGGCAACCCGTCTGACCTACGCGCAAACCGCCGCCGTCCCTTCTGGGTGAAGCCTCAAGCGCCCCGGCGTGCCAACCGGGTGGTCCTTGGCCACACGGTTAGCGTGGAGATGTGAATCACGTCTTCCGGATCGTGCAGCCCCCCGAGGTGGGTGCGCCGGTCGAGAGTGACGCCGACGTCGGGGAGAACGAGTACGCGGCCCCCGTCGTGGTCGCGCCGCCCAGTTCGCGCGAGCGCGTCGACTCGGCCGCGATCGCATGGCGCGAGGCCCTCGTCGAGACCGCCGGATCGTCCACCCTCGCCCACGTCGATCGGCTCGGCGACGCCGTCCTCGACCTGACCACCGCGCACCCGTCGGGCCTCGCCCAGCTCCTCGCAGGTCGACCGGCCCGACTGTCCAACCTCGTCCGCGAGTCCACATCGCTGTCGGCCACGCTGCGCCGGGCCCGCGCCGTGCGCGTCAAGGGCGAGGAGTTCGCCCAGCGTTTCGGCGTGGCGCCGGCCTACCTCGCCATCGGCATCGCCACTTGGACCGAACCTGCGGAAGCCGCCGACGCCGCCCCTGACGCCGCGGCCCCCGACGCCGCCGCGGACGCCTCGAGCGAGAAGGACGGCCCCCGGGTGGTCCACGCACCCGTGCTGCTGCGGCCCGCGAGTCTGCGGCCACGAGCCCATCTCGCCGGCGACGACGAGCTGAGCCTCGAGCACACCGTGGAGATCAACCCGTTCTTCGCCAGGTCGCTGCGCAGCCGAGGCGCGCTGCTCGACCCGTCCGCCGTCGGCCGCGCCTGCTTCACCGCCGCGGGCTTCGACCCGGGCCCGGCCCTCGATCACCTGGCTGCGCTCGGTTCCGCCGTCCTGCCGGAGTTCCGGCTCGAGCGCCGGCTGCTCGTCGGCTCGTTCGTGCACCCCGGCCAGGTTCTGCTCGACGACCTCGAGGCGCAGCTGCCGCAGTGGGACACCCGCGTCGTGATCGCCGCCCTCGCAGGTGACCTCGACGCTCGGGCGGCGCTCGCTCGACCACTGGCCGCACCGGTACGGGGCGACCGCGACCCGGACCTCGAGCGCGGCGTCGGCAGCCTCGACCCGCTGCAGCAGCACGTCCTCGACGTGGTCTCGAGCGGGCGCGACGTCTTCCTCGACGCCCCGGTCGGCGCCGACGTCGCCGGTACCCTCGCCGCGATCATCGCCGACGTGACGGCTTCCGGGCGTTCGGTGCTCTACGTCCCCGGGCACCGTCGGGCCGCGACCGCCGTCCTGGCCCGGCTACGCGACCTCGGCCTGGGCGGTCTCGCGCTGGACATCGCGCCCGATGCCGGCTGGCGCGCCGCCGTCGCGAGGCGCCTGCTGTCCGGACTCACCCCCGACCCGATTCCGATCGACGAGGCCGCCCTCTCGGCGACTCGAGCCGCGCTCACCACCCGTCGCGCCCAGCTCGCCGGCTACGTCGACGCCCTGCACCGCGTCCGTGAGCCGTGGAACGCCTCGGCCTACGACGTCCTGCAGCAGTTCGCGCGCCTGACCGCCGCACCGGATGGGCCCCGCACCACGGTCCGCCTGTCCAACGAGGTGGCGCGAGCGATGACGGAGGGCCGACGCGCGGAGCTGGCGCTCGACCTGGAACGGGCGGCAGCGCTCGGCGCCTTCACCCTCCGCCCGAGTGCGACGCCGTGGTACGGCGCGAACCTGACCACGGACGAGGCGGCTGCCGAGGCGATCGGGACGCTCCAGCGGCTCCGGGACACGGGGTTGCCGGCCCTGCGCGAACGGATCACCGAGGTCGCCGCGGACACCGGACTGACCCCGGCCGGTTCGGTCGGGCAGTGGGGCGAACAGCTTGTAATGCTCGCCGGCGTGCGCGGCGCGCTCGACGTGTTCCAGCCGATGATCTTCGAGCGTTCAGCGGAGGACATGATCGCCGCGACCGCGGACCGTGCGTGGCGGGTCGAGCACGGCGTCACGCTCGGCCGCTTGCACCGGCGCCGGCTGCGTCGGCAGGCCAAGGACCAGCTCCGGCCGGGCCGCCCGGTCGCTGACCTGCATGCCGCGCTCGTCGACGTCCACGAGCAACGCCGGATCTGGCAAGCGCACTGCACCGCCGGCGGCTGGCCGCGGATCCCGGAGGGGCTCGCCGAGATCGAGGCCGAGTACGCGGCCGTGCAAGCGGACCTCGACGCGCTCGACGCGGTGCTCGTCACCACGCCTGGTGGTGCGAACCTCGCCGGCGCCTCCTTCGACGAGCTCGACGGACGGATCGAGCGCTTGCTCGCGGACCACGCGTCCTTGGCCACCTTGCCGGCGCGCGCATCGGTCGTGATGTCGCTCATCGCAGCAGGGCTCGAACCGCTGCTGAAGGACCTGTCCGCGCGACGCGTCCCGCCCCAGGTCGCCGGGCTCGAGCTGGACCTCGCGTGGTGGTCCGCCGTCTTCGAGGCCATCTTGCGCGAGGACCCGACACTCGGCGGCTACAACGGCGCGACGCTGACGGCGCTCGCGGGGGAGTTCCGCGTGCTCGACGCCGCGCACGTCGCCTCCCTCTCCGGACCGGTGCTCGCGGCGGTCCGTGGCCACCTCCTCACCGCGCTCAACACCCACCACGAGCAGGCCGAGCACCTCTTCGCCGAGCTCGTCGAGGATCGCTTCGCCGGCCTGCGCGACGGCATGGTCCGCTACCCCGACGTCATCGCACGGATCCGCCCGTGCCTGGTCGCGTCACCGGCGCTGGTGCCGCAGGTGCTCCCGCCGCAGCGGTGCGTGGACGTGGTGATCCTCGACGCCGTCCAACACCTCCCGATCGAGAGTGCGCTCGCGGCGCTCGGCCGGGCCCACCAGGTCGTCGTGGTCGGTGACCCCCGGCGTACCTCGTCGAGCGCGGTCCGCGAGCTGAGCCGGATCCTCCCGCCGCTCGCGCTGCGCGCCGATGCCACCCGCCGCGATCCGCACCTGACCGAGTTCCTTGCCACGCACGCCTACGGGGACCGGCTCAGCCCGGTGCCGTTGCCCGGGCGCGAGTCGCTCGTCCGGCTCGAGCTCGCCGACGGGACCGGGATGCCGCTCGACGGCCAGGCCGCCGTCGAGTCGACCCGCGCCGAGGTCGAGCGGGCCGTGGACCTCGTCATCGAGAGCGTCCTGGCTCGCCCCGACGAGAGCCTCGCGGTTGTCACGGTCTCGGCCGCCCACGCTGACCGGGTTCGCGACGCCGTCTTCTCCGAAGTCCGCGACAACCCTGCGTTGGCATCGGCCTTCCGCACCGACCGCCCTGAGCCGTTCACGGTCGTGGACCTGACCGGGGTCGCCGGGCTGTCCCGTGACTCGATCATCCTCAGCCTCGGCTATGGCAAGACCCCGCACGGTCGGGTGCTGCACCGCTTCGGCCCACTCAACGAGGCCGGTGGCGACGCCCTCCTGATCGACGCGCTCGGGGCGACCCGGCGCCGGCTGACCGTGGTCAGCTGCTTCTCGGTCGACGATCTCGACCGCGAGCGGCTCCGGGGGCCCGGCGCGCACCTGATGGCGGACCTGCTCGAGTTCGCGCAGTCCCGGACGGACGCTCTTGCCACTGAGGAGCCGACGACCGCTCCGACCGGCGACGGCGACCGGGTCATCGATCGCTTGGTCGCCGACCTCGCACACCGCTTGGAGCGCGCGGGACTCACCGTGCGGACCGACGTCGGCGTCGGTTCGGGCGCCCGGATCCCACTGGCGGTCGGCCACCCGAGCCTGCCCGACGAGCTGTTGGTCGCGGTCCTGACCGACGACGAGGCGTACGTCGCAGAACCGAGCGTGCGGGTCCGCGACCGGCTCGCGCCGCAGCGCCTCGAGCGGCTCGGCTGGCGCGTCAAGCAGGTGTGGTCGGCGGCCGCGTTCTTGGATCCGCAGGCCGAGGCCGACGCGATCCGAGCGATGGTGGCGGCGGCGCTCGAGGAGCGCCGCGCCAACCAGCCGGCAGTGCTGCCGAGGCCTTCGGTGATCGTCGAGCCGGAGG
>JADGOR010000132.1 GCA_017882855.1 Cellulomonas sp.
CGTCGAGGCATCTCGCGCGGGCGAATGCCGCCGAGCGGCAAGTGCCAGCCGAGGCTCCGTCGGCAGTCTTGTCACCAGCATTCGGCTCCCGCACCGAGCGCTCGTCTCTCGTCGGAGAACGGGAGACACACCGGGCGACCGGGCAACGTGTCGGATGATGACGCCCGCCGGTTCGCTGCCAGCGGGCGTGATCGGTTCGCAAGGGGTTAGAGCGCCTCGAGGTCCCGCCTATTTGAGGTTCACCTCCGAGAGGACGTAGTCGCGAACCTCCCCGTCGAGATGGGAGCGTCTCGCCCAGCCCTTCGGAGAGGGTGTGGTGCGTCCCCCAGCTGGGGGGCCGACTTGTGCCCACGGAGGCGCTACCTTCGGCCCATGGCGACCCAGCTCGGGAAATCGATCCTCAACCGCTGGAGTCCGTCCACGCCCGTTCGCGCTGACTTCGGCGGTTGGATCGCGTATCTCTCGATTGACGCTGCGATGGTCCGCGCCGCCACGGCGACGCGCGATGGCGCCATGGCGACGCGCGCACAGCTCATCGCCGGTGCGACGATCGAACAGCGGGGCGAGGGCAGCTATCGGCTCGTCACGCGGCCCAGCGATTAGCTCGCCTCGCCGATCGGCGCCCGCCGGTTGACGCAGGCCAGTGCCGGCATCCCGGGGCCGATCCGCCGCGGGGACGCAGGGACGCCGCCGCGCATCCCCGCCTGAGATCTCCTCGCCTGCGTCGCGGCGCGGCCGGATCGCCGGGCCGGATCAGCCTGGCCGGATCAGCCCGGCAGGACTTCCCTGCCCCACGCCTCGTTGATGATCGTGCGAGCCGACGCGTACCACGCGGCGATCGCGGTCAGGATGCCGGTGTAGCCGCCGATCTGCGTGATGCTCTTGTTGGCCTGGTACTCCCCGACGGCAAGCACCAGGAAGGTGATCCACAGCAGGAGGAAGACGATCATCACCGGCCGGGCATGCTTGAGCGTGGCGATCCACATGTAGAACGTGAAGATGCCCCACACGAGCAGATAGGTCCCGACGGCCCCGGCGGCGTCGCCGGGCTTGAGGTTGGCGGCGAAGAACCAGACGAAGGCCGCGTAGCTGAGCCAGAACGCGCCGAAGGAGGTGAACGCGGTCGCCCCAAAGGTGTTGCCGCTCTTGAACTCCCACATGCCCGCCAGCAGCTGCGCCAGGCCCCCGTACGCGAGTGCGAGGGCGACGACGACCTGGACCGAGCTGCCGCCGATCAGCTGGGCGTTGGCCGCGGAGAGGACCATGGTGGTGAGCGCGAACCCCGCGAGGCCGAGCGGGGCCGGGTTCGCCGTGTTCGAAGCCGCGGGTGCGGAAGTGGCCGCTGGGGCCTGAGCCACGCGAGACTCCTTTCCTCGTGCGCGGGCAACCGGCCCGCCTGCTCACACGGATTGCCGGCTCGTCGGACGATCGACCCATCCCGTGTCGGCCGGCCCTCAGACGAGCTGATCCGCCTCGCTTGACTGCGCCTTCACGCGGATCGTCTCGACGATCCCCGAGTCGGCCAGCGTCGTCACGTCGCCGAGCGTGCGATGCTCGGCGATATCCCTCAGGAGTCGCCGCATGATCTTGCCCGACCGCGTCTTGGGCAGCTCCGGCGTGAACATGACCATCTTCGGCCGGGCGATCGCACCGATCTTCTTCGCGACGTGCTCTCGGAGCTCCAGGGCCAGCTCATCGCTCGGCGTGATGTGCGACTTCAGGATGACGAACGCCGAGATCGCCTCGCCGGTCACCGGATCGCTGCGACCGACGACGGCTGCCTCGGCGACCGCCGGGTGGTCCACGAGCGCGGACTCCACCTCGATCGTGCTGATTCGGTGCCCTGCGATCTTCATCACGTCATCGACGCGACCCAGGAGCCAGAAGTAGCCGTCATCGTCGACCTTGCAGCCGTCGCCCGCGAAGTACATTCCTGGGAAGCGGCGCCAGTACGTGCTCAGATAGCGCTCCGGGTCCTTGTAGATCCCCCGGAGCATGGCGGGCCAGGGCCGCGTCAGCACGAGGTAGCCGCCGCCGCTCCCGTTGGCCACCTCGGTGCCGTCCGCGTCCACCACCTTCGCGCCGATCCCCGGGAACGGCCGCGTCGCGGAGCCCGGCCGCAGGGTCGTGATGCCCGGCAGCGGCGTGATGAGGATCATCCCGGTCTCGGTCTGCCACCAGGTGTCGACGACGGGACACCGGCTCCCGCCGATCGCGCGCCGGTACCACAGCCAGGCTTCCGGGTTGATCGGCTCGCCCACCGTGCCGAGGAGCCGGAGCGAGGAGAGGTCGTGCTTCGCGGGCCAGTCGTCGCCCTGCTTCATGAAGGCACGGATGGCCGTCGGTGCGCAGTACAGGATCGAGACCTTGTACTTCTCGACGATCGACCACCACCGGTCCGGCTCCGGGAACTGGGGCGCGCCTTCGTAGAGGACGCCCGTGGTGCCGTTGGCGAGCGGGCCGTAGACGATGTACGAGTGCCCGGTCACCCAGCCGATATCGGCGGCGCACCAGTACACGTCGTCTGGCTTGATGTCGAAGATGTAGTGGTGCGTCGTGCTCACGCCGGCGAGGTAGCCCCCGGTCGTGTGCATGATTCCCTTGGGCTTGGCGGTCGTGCCGGACGTGTGGAGCAGGTAGAGCAGGTGCTCCGAGTCGACCGGGACAGGGTCGCATTCGGCCGACTGTCCGTCGACCACGTCGTGCCACCAGTGATCGCGGCCTTCGGTCATCGGGACGTCGTGCCCGGTCCGTCGGACCACGAGCACGTTCTTGATCGTGGGCGCATTGCCGACCGCGACATCCGCCGCCGCCTTGAGGTCAAGGACCTTGCCATTGCGCCAGCCACCGTCGGCGGTGATCAATGCCACCGCCTCCGCGTCGATCATGCGGCCCTCGAGCGCATCCGAGCTGAAGCCACCGAAGACGACCACGTGCGGCGCGCCGATCTTGGCGCAGGCGAGCATCGCGATCGGCAGCTCCGGAATCATGGGCATGTAGATGCCGACTCGATCACCGATCCCGACACCCAGCGCCTTGAGAGCGTTCGCGGCCTTGTTGACCTCGCGCTGGAGGTCGGCGTAGGTCAGGGTCCGCGTGTCACCTGGCTCGCCTTCCCAGTAGTACGCGACCTTCGCGCCGAGTCCCTGCTCCACGTGGCGATCCACGCAGTTGTAGGCGACGTTGAGCTGGCCGCCGACGAACCACTTGGCGTAGGGCAGCTCCCACTCCAGGACCGAATCCCATGGGCGCGACCAGCTGATCCGCTGCTTCGCTTCGGCCGCCCAGAACGCCTCGGGATCCCGCTCGGCGCGTTCGTACAGTTCCGGCGTTGCGTTGGCCTGCGCGGTAAAGGCGGGCGCCGGGGTCACTTCTCGGACCTCGGAGAACAGCGCCTCGATCTCGGGCTGATTCGGGCTCATGCATGCGCCTCCGAAATCACCGACACGTCATCGCGGCCGTTCCCGTCGCGCCTGCCGCCTCGGGCGCCGACGCTGGCTTGCGGAACGCCGAAAGACTAGCCGGTCCTCCCGCCTTGTCAATTCATGCGCACATGTGAATGGGAATGGCGCACCATCCGGGCCCGATGTTCCACGCGATGCGCCGACGTCGACCTATCGGGAGTCCCGGGCGGCGAGGGCGTGGAGTGCCCCGGCGAGCGCGATCCGGGCCACGTCGAGGTTGCGCTCGGCGAGCTCGGGCGACTCCCGGGGCGCGAGCCCCGGCGGATCGATCCATGAATCGGGCGGCGGACCCTGGCGATGCTTCGCCGCGTCGGCGGCCCAGCGGGATCGCCACGCTTCGGGAGTCGCGGACGGGACGTCCCGATGGGCCTGTGCCAGCCAGACCAGCCCCCAGGCGCGCGGGACGACGCGATAGACGTCATATCCCCCGCCGCCGGTCGCCAGCCAGCGCCCGCCCGTGTGCTCGTGAGCGAGCCCGTCGAGCAGCAGCGCGGCGCGGGAGATCGCGCCCGTGCCCAGGTGCAGGTGCGCGAGCGGATCCAGGAGGTGGCTGTCGGAGCCGTGCTGGCTGACCAGGATCGTCGGCCTGAATGCGGCGGCGAGCGGAGCGAGCAGCATCTCGAGCGCCTCGAGCCAGGACGCGTCGGCCGTGCCGGGCTCGAGGGGCACGTTGACGGCGGTCCCGTGCGCCTGGGGGCCGCCCCGGTCGTCGACGAAGCCGGTCCCCGGGAACAACGAGTGGCCCGTCTCGTGGAGCGAGACGGTCAGGACGTTTGGGTCGTTCCAGAAGATCGCCTCGACGCCGTCGCCATGGTGGACGTCGAGGTCGACGTACAGCACCCGGTGGCCGGCGTCACGGGCGCGGCCGATGGCC
>JADGOR010000023.1 GCA_017882855.1 Cellulomonas sp.
GTCCTGCTCAGCGCCTTCACGGCACTCGGGATGGTGATCGGGACGGCGTGGGTTCCGCCGTCGGTGTTCATCCTGATCGAGCTCTTGGGCGGATTCGTGCTGCGGTTCCGGGCGATGCTCGTGCTCTGCACGGCGATCCTGGTCGAGATCGTGGTGATGGAGCTCGCCGGGATGGTTGACATCGGTCCTGGCTCGCTCGTCGTGCATGGCGTGGCCACCGCAGCGGCGCTCTTCTTCGTCCGCAACCGGGACCGGCGCGGGCTCCAGGGCGCCGCGACGGATCTGATGCTGGTGGACCTCCGGGACCGGCTCGAGGCGCACGGCAGCATCCCGGAGCTTCCGCCGCGCTGGCGGGTGGAGAGTGCGGTCCGCTCGGCGCATGCCGAAGCGTTCTCGGGTGACTTCGTCGTCGCGGCGCGGAGCGGCAACGGCTCGCTGCTCGAGCTCGCCCTCGTCGACGTGTCCGGCAAGGGGCAGGACGCCGGGGTGCGGTCCCTGCTGCTCTCGGGGGCCTTCGGCGGGCTGCTCGGCGCGATGCCTCCCGGCGAGTTCCTCGGCGCGGCGAACGGCTACCTGCTCCAGCAGCACTGGGACGAGGGCTTCGCGACGGCAGTGCACGTGGCGATCCACCTCGAGACGGGCGCGTTCGCGATCGCGACGGCGGGCCACCCGCCGGCGGTCCACCTGCACGCCGGATCCGGGAAGCTCGAGATGCTCGACGCAGCACCCGGGCCCGCCCTCGGGATCATGAGCGACTGGGACTTCCCGACGCAGACCGGCTGGCTCGATCCGGGCGACTCGCTGATGCTCTACACCGACGGTCTGGTCGAGGTGCCGGGGAACGACGTCGAGTTCGGGATCGACCGGCTGATGGGGGTCGCGGAGCGGGTCGTCACGACGCGGTCCGGCGGTGTGGAGGCGGTGCTGGCCGACATGCGTGCGAGCGACAACGATGACCGGGCGCTCGTGCTCATCCACCGCAGCTGATCCGCGCTCCGGCATGAGCGAGGACCGTCGTTGAGCGAGGAGTACGCCGAGGCCGTGCTCGACGTCGTCGACGCCATCCCGCCCGGCCGGGTGATGACGTACGGCGGCATCGCCGAGGTCATCTTCGACCGGCTCGGCCGCGGCGGCCCCCGCCAGGTGGGTACGGTGCTGTCCCGGATGGGCGGCGAGGTGCCCTGGTGGCGGGTCGTCAATGCGTCCGGTCGCCCACCTGTCCCGCACGCTCGCGTCGCGCTGGAGCGACTGACGGCCGAGGGCTGTCCGCTGACCCCGGACGGTCAGCGGGTCAGCCTCGCTCGTGCCGCCTGGTCGCCCGCGGACTGACGGACGTCGTCGTGACGCACGTCGGGCGCTGACTGCCGAGGTTCAGATGTAGATCGCCGGGTCGTCCACCTCGGCGAACGAGGCTCCGCTCGCGGGGCGGTATCGGATCTGCGCCGGCACGCCGACCGCGATGGCGCCCGCGGGCACGTCGTGGACGACGACCGCGTTGGCCCCGATCTGGGCGCCGTCGCCGATCCAGACCGGACCGAGCACCTTGGCGCCCGCACCGATCACGACGTTGTTCCCGACCGTCGGGTGCCGCTTGCCGTGCGTCATCGACTTACCGCCAAGCGTGGTGCCGTGGAAGATCAGCACGTCGTCGCCGACGACCGCGGTCTCGCCGATGACGACGCCCATGCCGTGGTCGATCACCAGACGACGGCCGATGGTCGCGCCCGGGTGGATCTCGATCCCGGTCGCGGCCCGCGTGAGCTGCGAGAGCAAGCGGGCCGGCAGCCGGAGCCCTGGGTGCCGCCACATGGAGTGCGTCAGGCGGTACGCCCAGATGGCATGCACCCCGGGGTACCCAAGGCCCACCTCGACCGAGCTCCGGGCCGCGGGGTCCCGGTTGCGCGCCGCTTGCAGGTCTTCGTGCAGGCGGAACAGCGGGTGGAGGTGCGGGCTCATGGCGGATCAGTCCATCAGATCCGCGTAGAGGACGGTGGAGAGGTACCGCTCACCGAACGACGGGATGATCACCACGATCAGCTTTCCGGCGTTCTCGGGCCGCCGGCCCACCTCGAGCGCCGCGAAGATGGCCGCGCCAGACGAGATCCCGACGAGCAGGCCCTCCTGGGTGGCGGCCGCGCGCGCGGTGGCGATCGCGTTGTCGCTGGTCACGTCGATGACCTCGTCGTAGACCGTGGTGTCCAGGATCTCGGGGACGAAGTTCGCGCCGAGGCCCTGGATCTTGTGCGGACCCGGTGCGCCGCCGTTGAGGATCGGCGACTCGGCCGGCTCGACGGCGATGATCTGCACGCCGGGCTTGCGCTCCTTGAGCACCTGACCGACGCCGGTGATCGTCCCGCCGGTGCCGACGCCGGCGATGAAGATGTCGATCTTGCCGTCGGTGTCCGCCCAGATCTCCTCGGCGGTCGTCTCGCGGTGGATCTGCGGGTTCGCCTCGTTGGCGAACTGACGGGCCAGCACGGAACCCGGTCGCCCGGCGGCGATCTCGGCGGCGCGGTCGACGGCGCCCTTCATGCCGGCCGGACCGGGGGTCAGCACGAGCTCGGCGCCGAAGGCGCGGAGCAAGCCGCGCCGCTCCTTGGACATCGTCTCGGGCATGGCGAGCACGACCTTGTAGCCGCGTGCGGCGCCGACCATCGCGAGGGAGATGCCGGTGTTGCCGCTGGTCGCCTCGACGATTGTGCCACCGGGCGGCAGCGCGCCGGACTTCTCGGCCGCGTCGACGATCGCGACGCCGATCCGGTCCTTGACCGAGCTGGCGGGGTTGTAGAACTCGAGCTTGCCGACGACGGTGGCGCCGACGCCCTCGGTGAGCTTGTTGAGACGGACGAGCGGGGTGTTGCCGACCAACGCGGTGACGTCGTCGTAGATGCGGGCCATGGTTTCCTCATTCGGTGCGGGTCGCGGGGCGACCGGGTCTGTGGGGGGCAACGCTGCGGTGCTGCGGGTGATTCCGTGCTGGGGAGCGATCCCGGCGAGTGGCGCCGTTCAGCGCCGCGCGAGCAGGAGCGGGGGAGTGCGGGAGGGCGAGCGCTGGCACGACCCTGGGCGGGTCGGGACTGGTCCGGTAGGCATCAACGCACGAGCGGATGCCGTGGCCAGCGCTCTACAGACAGCGACAGGCCACGCACACCGGGCAGGCAGAGGTGGAGGTGCGGATCGAGCGGAAAGCGCTCATGGCACATCCTTCCTGCTCCGGTGGTGGTCGTGACGCTATCGCGTCGAGGTCGTGTTGGGCAACGCCCGTCCGGCGGACTGTATTCCGGGCGGTCGTTGTTGACCGTCATGATGAAGGCCGAGCCGAGCTCAGACCAGAGGAGACGCCCGTGACCGAGAACCCCGTGACCGAGACCACCGCCCGCCCGAGCGTCCTGTTCGTCTGCGTGCACAACGCGGGGCGCTCGCAGATGGCCGCCGGCTTCCTGCAACAGCTGGGTGGTGGCGCCGTCGAGGTCCGGTCCGCGGGTTCGTTGCCGGCGGAGCAGATCAATCCGAGCGCGGTCGAGGCGATGCTCGAGCTGGGCGTCGACATCCGAGCCGAACGGCCGAAGGTGCTCACCACCGAGGCGGTCCGCTCGTCCGACGTCGTCATCACGATGGGCTGTGGCGACGCGTGCCCGATCTTCCCGGGCAAGAGGTACGAGGACTGGGAGCTCGAGGATCCGGCCGGGCAGGGGATCGAGTCCGTCCGACCGATCCGCGACGAGATCCGGGCGCGTGTCCTGACGCTGCTCAGCGAGCTCGGGGTCGAGCCGGTCGACGCCTGATCGCTCGCCGCGCGCGTTCTCGCCGCGCGCGTTCCCGCAGCGCGCCGATCGAACACCCGACCAGGAGCGGCCGTCCGGACCAGGCGAAGGGACGCCGGCACCGGCATAGTGTCCGCCATGGCACTGCATCGTGGTTCCAGCACGCACAAGTCCATGGCCCGGAGCTCCAATCCGGTGGTGACCGAGGCGAATCCCGTGCTCGGTGAACGCTTGACGCCGCCGAAGGACCGCCTCGGGCAGGATCCGGTACCGGCGGATGTCGCCTATCAACTGATCCACGACGAGCTGCTGCTCGACGGCAGTGCGCGGTTGAACCTCGCCACGTTCGTCACGACCTGGATGGAACCTCAGGCTCGCCAGCTGATGGCCGAGTGCGTCGACAAGAACATGATCGATAAGGACGAGTACCCGCAGACCGCTGAGCTTGAGCGACGGTGCGTTGCGATCCTGGCCGACCTCTGGCACGCTCCGTTCGCCGATCGGGCCACCGGCTGCTCGACCACCGGCTCGAGCGAGGCCGGCATGCTGGCCGGGCTCGCACTGAAGCGACGATGGGCCGCTCGCGTCAATGACCGGACCCGACGGCCGAACCTGGTCATGGGCGCCAACGTCCAGGTGTGCTGGGAGAAGTTCTGCCGGTACTGGGACGTCGAACCGCGCATCGTGCCGATGACGGGTGAGCGGTATCACCTCGACGCCGAGCAGGCGGTCGCCCGCTGCGATGACGACACGATCGGCGTCGTGGCCATCCTGGGTTCTACCTTCGATGGCAGCTACGAACCGATCGCGGAGATCGCGGCTGCGCTCGATGAGCTGGCTGGCGCCGGCGGTCCGGACGTGCCGATCCACGTCGATGGCGCTTCGGGCGCGATGATCGCGCCATTCCTCGACCCTGACCTGCGGTGGGACTTCCGGCTTCCTCGCGTCGCGTCCATCAACACCTCGGGCCACAAGTACGGGCTCGTCTACCCGGGTGTCGGGTGGGTGCTGTGGCGTGACTCCGACGCTCTGCCGGCGGAGCTGATCTTCAACGTCAGCTATCTGGGTGGCAACATGCCGACCTTCGCGTTGAACTTCTCTCGCCCCGGCTCGGCGGTCATCGCGCAGTACTACACGCTCTTTCGCCTTGGCCGCAACGGTTTCCGCGCCGTGCAACAGGCGGCCCGTGACGTCGCGACCTTCCTGTCCGGCGAGATCGGTGCCATGCCGGAGTTCCGGCTGATCACCCGGGGCGACGAGCTCCCCGTCTTTGCGTTCACGACCGCCGACGGCGTCACGGGCTGGGACGTCTTCGCCTTGTCCAGGGCGCTTCGGGAGCGTGGCTGGCAGGTCCCCGCCTACACGTTCCCAGCAGACCGCCAGGACCTCTCGGTACTTCGGATCGTGTGCCGCAACGGCTTCAGCCACGACCTCGCCGATCTGCTGCTCGCCGACCTGCGTGCGGCCGTCGACAACCTCAACGCCGACCGCCGCCCCGGTACCGCCAGCGGCCCGTCGGGCTTCCGCCACTGACTGCGTGCCGGGTCGGCTCCGTGGCTCAAACCGGCAGCGCGTGCCGCACTGTTGTGGGACGTCAGCCCAGGCGACGCCCGGCTGCCCAGAGCAGCGGTGCTGCGACGGCCGCGACGGCGCCCGACACGATCAGCGGGACGACGCCATGCCCCGGGCCGAGGTTCCAGATCAGCCCTGCCCACAGACCGGCAATCAGCACGGATCCGCCCATGAACCCTTGGAAGACGCCCTGCGCCCGGCCACGCATGGTCGGTGGCACGAGCGAGGAGATCCAGGCCTTCCCGACGCCGTCGGTCACACCGTTGAACCCGCCGTACACGCACAACAGGGCGATGACGGCCCAACCGCCGTTCACCAGCCCCAGCCCGACGTACCCGATCGCGAAGCAGACGAGGCCGAGCGCGTACACCCGGGCTCGAGGCATCCGGTCGGCGAGGACGCCGGCCGGGTACGAGATCAGTGTGTAGAAGAGGTTGTAGACGACGTAGGCGCCGATCACGCCCGTCACCGAGAAGCCGATCTGTGAGACGCGCAGCAGCACCAGGACGTCCGGGAAGTTCACCAGGGCGATCAGCGTGAGGATGCCGACGACGCGGTTGAAGCTCCGGGGGAGTGGCGAGCGCGCCGGTGCGGTGGTCTCGAGCGTCGGCGATGCGGAGCCGGCGGCCGTCGATGACCTCGCCTCCGTCGACGGCACCGCCTCAGTCGACGCCTCCGCAGTCGACACCACCGCGGCTGCGACCGGTCGCTTGTTCTCGTGGACCAACAAGACCAGGGCGGCCGAGAGGAACGCCGGGATGACTGCGATCCACAGCGCGACGTGGATGTTGCCGCCGGTCCACTCGAGGACCGCGAGTCCGACGAGCGGGCCGATCACGGCGCCGAGGGTGTCGGCGGTCCGGTGGAAGCCGTAGACCCGACCCATCTGGGCGGGAGCGACGCCGTCGGCGAGGAGGGCATCGCGCGGCGTACCGCGGATCCCCTTGCCGATCCGGTCCACCACTCGCCCGACCAGCACGAAGGGCCAGATCGCCGATGCGGCCACGATGACCTTGCCGACCGCCGCGAGGCCGTAGCCGAGTCCGACAAGTGGTTTGCGTCCGGCGCGGTCAGAGAAGCGGCCGCTGAGGTACTTCATCAGCGCCGCGGCGCCCTCGGCGACACCCTCGACCAGGCCGACGACGGCGGCCGGGGCGCCGAGGACGGTGGTCAACAGCACGGGGAGCAAGGGGTAGAGCATCTCGCTCGCCGCGTCCTGCATCAGCGAGACCGCGGAGAGGACGCGCACGTTGCGGGTCAGCCAAGTGGGCGAAGTCACGGGTCGAATGCTGCCACGCTCCGCAGGCGTTGTTGGACGCGGCTCCCCAGCAGGCCTCTGACCTGCGCCTTCACTCCGGAGCGGGTGAGGAGAATCGAACTCCCGTAGCCAGTTTGGAAGACTGGGGCTCTACCATTGAGCTACACCCGCGCGGACCGGGACCACCCCGGTCGGCCACAGTAGGTTAGCCGGTCCGGAGCGCAGAACGGCACCGGCGTCGGCCCGCGGGACCCCCGGCCAGTAGACTTCTCGCCGCACGGGATGTGGCGCAGCTTGGTAGCGCGTCCGCTTTGGGAGCGGAAGGTCGTGGGTTCGAATCCCGCCATCCCGACCAGGAGGTCTCTTGGGACCACGCGAGCGGCCCGGACCCTCTCGGCGCAGCGTAGCCGGGCGAGCGCCGGCGTCGGCCGGTGCCGTAGGATCGCGTGGTTGCGATCGGCCGTGGGCGTGCTGCGAGGCCGGCTCATCGATCGCGGCAGGCCCCCACCGGCCGCCCCAGACCGCGTGCCGCGAAGCGGCGCGACCTCAATGCAATCGGGAGAGCAACAGACGTGAAGAGTGCCGTCGAGACCCTGGACGCCACGAAGGTCAAGCTGACCGTCGAGGTCCCGTGCGAGGAGCTCAAGCCGAACATCGACCACGCCTACCAGCACATCGCTGAAGAGGTGACCGTCCCAGGCTTCCGCAAGGGCAAGGTCCCGGCGCGGATCATCGACCAGCGGGTCGGCCGGGCGGCCGTGCTCGAGCACGCGATCAATGACGGCATGGCGAAGTTCTACGGCGTCGCGATGGACGAGACAGAGCTGCGCCCGCTCGCGCAACCCACCATCGAGGTCACCGGGATCCCGAACGTCGACGACTGGAGCGGTCAGCTGACCTTCACCGCCGAGGTCGAGGTTCGGCCCGAGATCCACCTGCCCGAGGTCGGCGACCTCACCCTGACCGTGGACCCGATCGACGTCACCGACGCGGACGTCGCCGAGCGGCTCGACACGCTCCGGGAGCGCTTCGGCACCCTGGTGGGCGTAGACCGGCCCGCCGCCGACGGCGACTTCGTCGTCCTCGACCTGACCGCGCTCGCAGGTGGCGAGCAGATCGACCAGGTCAGCGGCATCAGCTACCAGATCGGTTCCGGCAACATGATCGAGGGTCTCGACGAGGCGCTCACCGGGCTCTCCGCGGGTGAGACCACGACCTTCACAGCGCCGCTCGCCGGGGGCGACCACGCGGGGGAGCAGTCCGACATCACGGTGACCGCGACCTCCGTCAAGCAGCGCGACCTGCCCGCGGCCGACGACGACTTCGCCCAGCTCGCGAGCGAGTTCGACACCCTCGACGAGCTCAAGGCCGACCTGAAGGAGCAAGTGGCCCGGACCAAGCTCACCGAGCAGGCGATCCAGGCCCGGGAGCTGCTCCTGAAGGAGCTCGTGACGGACGACATCCCGGTCCCGGCCGGCGTCATCCAGGCTGAGGTGGCCCACCACCTCGAGGGCGAGGGCAAGGCCCTGGACGACCCGCACGGTCTCGAGGTGACCGAGCAGGCCTCCGCCGCGTTGCGCCAGCAGATGGTCCTCGACCTGGTCGCGGACCAGCTCCAGATCCAGGTCTCGAACAACGAGCTCCTCGACTACCTGGTGAATGCCTCGCGCCAGTACAACATGGAGCCGCAGGCCTTCATCGAGACCGTCGAGAAGGCCGGCCAGCTGCCCGCCATGGTTGCCGAGGTGTCCCGGTCGAAGGCCATCGCGGTCGCACTGCGCCGCGCGACCGTGAAGGACACGACCGGCGCCGACGTCGACCTCACGCCCGTCGTCGGTCGCGAGTCGGACGAGGCCGGCGTGGACGTGGCGGACGCCGCGGACGCGGAGTCGTCCGAGGCCTGAGGCCGCACGGCATCCGACCCGAAACCTGCTGCGCCGTCAGCGAAAACGCCCGTTGCCCGGACGTTCTCGCTGACGGCGTCGCGTTAGGGTCACAGAGCACGCACACGTCGGCGCCCCGGTTAGGGACGCAGTGGTGAGAGGGAGATCCGGTGGACGAGCGACAGCCCGCGAACGCGCGGTCCGAGGGACCCAGCCTCGGCCTGAATGACCACATCTACAACCGGTTGCTGCGCGAGCGGATCATCTGGCTCGGCTCCGAGGTTCGCGACGAGAACGCGAACGCCATCTGCGCGCAGCTGATGCTGCTGGCCGCGGAGGACCCGGACAAGGACATCTACCTGTATGTGAACTCTCCCGGCGGATCGATCACCGCGGGCATGGCGATCTACGACACGATGCAGTTCATCCAGCCCGCCGTCGCCACCGTCGGCATCGGCGTGGCCGCTTCGATGGGTCAGTTCCTGCTGTCCTCGGGAGCGAAGGGCAAGCGCTACGCCACCCCGCACGCGCGGGTCATGATGCACCAGCCGTCCGGCGGCATCGGCGGCACCGCGACCGACGTGCGGATCAACGCCGAGCTCATCCTGCACATGAAGCGCGTGCTCGCCGAGCTGACCGCCGAGCAGACCGGCAAGACGGTCGAGCAGATCAACACCGACGCGGACCGCGACCGCTGGTTCACCGCGAAAGAGGCGCTCGATTACGGGTTCATCGACCACGTTGTCACACACGCCGGCTCGGTGAGCGGCGGCGGTGGAACCCAGCCGTCCTGAATCCCGCGTCGCCCGTCCGACTGACATCCATCGAGGAGTCCTTGTGAGCCACGAGTCCCAGTTCAACCCGGGCGCGAGCCGCCTGGCCGGGGGCACGGCGCTGCCGTTCGGTGCGCCGTCGTCCCGGTACGTGCTCCCTCAGTTCGAGGAGCGCACGGCCTACGGGTTCAAGCGCCAGGATCCGTACACGAAGCTGTTCGAGGACCGGATCATCTTCCTCGGCGTCCAGATCGACGACGCCTCGGCCGACGACGTGATGGCCCAGCTCCTGGTGCTCGAGAGCCAGGATCCGGACCGCGACATCACGCTCTACATCAACTCCCCGGGTGGCTCGTTCACGGCCCTCACCGCGATCTACGACACGATGCTGTACATCAAGCCGCAGATCCAGACCGTGTGCCTCGGTCAGGCCGCCTCGGCTGCGGCGGTCCTGCTCGCGGCCGGCACCCCCGGCAAGCGGCTCGCGCTGCCGAACGCGCGGGTGCTCATCCACCAGCCGGCGATCGAAGGCGGCGGGTATGCGCAGGCGTCTGACATCGAGATCCACGCGAACGAGATGATCCGGATGCGTGAGTGGCTCGAGGACACGCTCGCGAAGCACACCGGGCGCGACGTCGCCGTGGTGCGAAACGACATCGAGCGCGACAAGATCCTCACCGCCGAGCAGGCGGTCGAGTACGGGATCGTCGACCAGGTCTTGGCCAGCCGCAAGGCTGCGACGCTCCCGAAGGCCTGATCGGACGCATCTCGGGCGAAGCGCCGGGCTCGATGGGTGGCCGGGCAGCCGGGTGAATGGGCTCCGGGACACGCCGGTGGCGCCGTTTGCGGCTGACATCGGGCCCGCGGTGGTGTGCAATGGGAGAACGTGCACGATGGCGCACGCGGCTTGACGTCTCCTCGCGGGGAGCGAGTCGGACTCGACCGAAGGGATCACAGTGGCTCGGATCGGAGACGGCGCCGACCTGCTGAAGTGCTCCTTCTGCGGGAAGAGCCAGAAGCAGGTCAAGAAGCTCATCGCCGGCCCGGGCGTCTACATCTGTGACGAGTGCATCGATCTGTGCAACGAGATCATCGAGGAGGAGCTCCAGGAGGCTACCGAGGCCGGTCTGGTCGAGCTCCCCAAGCCGCGCCAGATCTTCGAGTTCCTCGAGCAGTACATCGTCGGCCAGGAGCCGGCGAAGCGGTCGCTCGCGGTCGCCGTCTACAACCACTACAAGCGGATCCAGGCGGGGGAGAGCGCGCGCGGCGACGAGGACGCCGTCGACATCGCGAAGTCCAACATCCTGCTGATCGGCCCGACGGGCTGCGGAAAGACCTACCTGGCGCAGACCCTCGCGAAGATGCTCAACGTCCCGTTCGCCATCGCCGACGCGACGTCGCTCACCGAGGCGGGTTACGTCGGCGAGGATGTCGAGAACATCCTGCTCAAGCTCATCCAGGCCGCCGATTACGACATCAAGAAGGCCGAGACGGGCATCATCTACATCGACGAGATCGACAAGATCGCCCGCAAGAGCGAGAACCCGTCGATCACCCGGGACGTCTCCGGTGAGGGCGTGCAGCAGGCGCTGCTGAAGATCCTCGAGGGCACGACGGCGGCCGTCCCGCCGCAGGGTGGGCGCAAGCACCCGCACCAGGAGTTCATCCAGATCGACACCACGAACGTGCTCTTCATCGTCGCCGGCGCCTTCGCCGGGCTGGACGAGATCATCACCTCGCGCGCGGGCCGGCGTGGCATCGGCTTCGGCGCACCGTTGCACTCGGCTGACGACACCGACGTGTTCAACGAGGTCATGCCGGAGGACCTGCTCAAGTTCGGGCTCATCCCGGAGTTCATCGGTCGGCTACCGGTGATCACCACGGTGTCCCCGCTGGACCGGGACTCGCTGGTGCGCATCCTGACCGAGCCGCGCAACGCGCTGGTGAGGCAGTACCAGCGGATGTTCGAGATCGACGGCGTCGAGCTCGAGTTCTCCGACGACGCGCTCGAGGCGGTGGCGGACCAGGCCCTGCTGCGCGGCACCGGCGCGCGCGGGCTGCGCGCCATCATGGAGGAGGTCCTCCAGCAGACGATGTTCGACGTCCCCAGCCGCGACGACGTGGAGCGCGTGGTCATCTCGCGCGAGGCCGTCCTGGACAACGTGAACCCGACGATCGTGCCGCGCTCGGCCCCGGCCGCGCCGGCCAAGCGGGCGCCGCGGGAGAAGTCGGCCTGAGAGTCGCCGTCCGGGTCAAGCCGAACGCCCGCCGACCCGTGGTGGGCGGCTCGATCGAACGTCCTGCCGGCGTCGGCTCACACCCGGGAGCACCCTCGATCGAGGCGGACCACCGCGCCCTGGTCGTGGCCGTTGCGGCGCCCGCCGTGGACGGCAAGGCCAACGAAGCGGTCCGACGCGCCGTCGCCGAGGCGTTCGGGGTCAGGGCCCGCGACGTCACGGTGGTCTCCGGAGAGCGCAGCCGCGACAAGGTCCTCGAGATCGGCGGCGCGGACGAGGCGCGCCTGGCGGAACTGCTCAACGGATAGCCGTACGGCGGTTGTCGGCGCCTACTCCACGAGCTCAGCGCCGCGTGCGACGACCTCGTCGCCCCCCACGGTGACAGTGAGCTCGCGCACGCGGCCGGCCGCGCGGATGTCCGGCTCGGCGGCCCGGACGCCGGCGAGGGCGGTCTGCGGAACGACCAGCCCGACCCGGGCGATCTCGGTCCGCATCGACACCTTGGCCTCGGACTTCACCTTGCGCAGCGCAGCCAGAGCGGTACCGGCGACCAGGAGCACGGACGGGTCGGCGTCGCCCGCCGCAACCCGCAGCTGCTCCGACGTCGGCCAGGAGGTGCGGTGCACGGAGCCGTCGTGCCACCAGGACCAGACCTCCTCGGTCGCAAACGGCAGCACCGGGGCGAACAGTCGCAGCAGGGTGTCGAGCGCGAGCCCGAGAGCGGCGCGTGCGGACCCGGTCTCGGTGGAGACGACCGCGTCGTTGGCCCCGTACGCGCGGTCCTTGACCAGCTCGAGGTAGTCGTCGCAGAAGGTCCAGAAGAACGTCTCGGTGACCTCGAGCGCGCGGGTGTGGTCGTAGTCCGCCAACGCGGTGGTCGCGCGGTCGACGACGTCGGCCAGCCCGGCGAGCATCGCGCGGTCGAGTGCCACGGTGACCGCGGCCGGGTCGAGCGCGATCGGGGCGCCACCGGCGAAGGACAGGGCGAACTTGGAGGCGTTGAGAACCTTGATCGCGAGGCGCCGACCGATCTTCATCTGGCCTTCCTCGAAGGCCGTGTCCGCGCCCAGGCGGGCCGAGGCCGCCCAGTACCGCACGGCGTCGGAGCCGTGCTGCTCGAGCAGGCCCAGCGGAGTGACCACGTTGCCCTTGGACTTGGACATCTTCTTGTGGTCCGGGTCGAGGATCCAGCCGCTGAGCGCCGCATGCTGCCACGGCAAGATGCCGTGCTCGAGGTGCGAGCGGACCACGGTGGAGAACAGCCAGGTACGGATGATGTCGTGCCCTTGCGGGCGCAGGTCCATCGGGAAGACGCGGGCGAACAGGTCCGGGTCCCGCCGCCAGCCACCGGCGATCTGCGGGGTGAGCGACGACGTCGCCCAGGTGTCCATCACGTCCTGGTCGCCGATGAAGCCGCCCGCGACGCCGCGTTGCGCTTCTTCGTACCCGGCCGGGGCCTGGCTGCTCGGGTCGACGGGGAGCACGTCCTCGCTCGGCAGGATCGGCGCGTCGAAGAGCGGCTCGCCGGCGGCGTCGAGCGGGTACCAGACCGGGATCGGCACGCCGAAGAACCGCTGGCGGGAGACCAGCCAGTCACCGGTGAGTCCGCCGACCCAGTTCTCGTAGCGGATCCGCATGTAGTCCGGGTGCCACTCGAGGTCGTTGCCGCGGGCCATCAGGGCGTCGCGAAGCTCCGCGTCGCGGCCGCCGTTGCGGATGTACCACTGGCGGGTGGTGATGATCTCGAGCGGCTTGTCGCCGCGCTCGTAGAACTTCACCGGGTGCGTGATCGGCTTGGGATCACCCTCCATCTCACCGGCGTCCCGCAGCAGCTCGATGATCCGCTCGCGCGCGGAGAAGACCGTCTTGCCGGCCAGCTCGGCGTACGCCGCCGAGGCCTGCGGCGACTCGAGCCCGGGCGGGGTCTCTTCGAGGATGCGGCCGTCCCAACCGAGGATCGCGCGTGTCGGCAGGCTCAGCTCGCGCCACCAGATGACGTCGGTGACGTCGCCGAAGGTGCAGATCATCGCGATGCCCGAGCCCTTGTCGATGCTGGCCAGGCGGTGTGCGACGACCGGCACCTCGACCCCGAACACGGGGGTGCGAACGGTGCGCCCGAAGAGCCCCTGGTAGCGCTCGTCGTCCGGGTGCGCGACGAGGGCCACGCAAGCCGGGAGCAGCTCGGGGCGGGTGGTCTCGATGTGGATGGGGGCGCCGTCATCTGTACGAGTGAAGACGATCCGGTGGTACGCACCGGGGCGCTCGCGGTCCTCGAGCTCGGCCTGCGCGACCGCGGTGCGGAACGTGACGTCCCACAGCGTCGGCGCCTCGGCCTGGTATGCCTCGCCGCGGGCCACGTTGCGCACGAACGCCTGCTGGGCGACCGCGCGCGCGTCGTCGGAGATGGTCTGGTAGGTGCGGCTCCAGTCGACGCTCAGGCCGAGGTGACGCCACAGGTTCTCGAACTGCTGCTCGTCCTCCTTGCTGAGGCGCTCGCACAGCTCGACGAAGTTCTGCCGGGAGATCGGCTGCTGGTCCGCGGCGCGCACGCTCTTGCCCTCGGCGCCCTGCAGCGGCGGCACGAAGCCGGGCTCGTAGGGCAGCGTCGGGTCGCAGCGCACCCCGTAGTAGTTCTGGACCCGACGCTCGGTGGGCAGCCCGTTGTCGTCCCAGCCCATCGGGTAGAAGACCTCGCGCCCGCGCATCCGCTGGAACCGCGCGACGACGTCGGTGTGCGTGTACGAGAACACGTGCCCGACGTGCAGCGAGCCCGAGACGGTGGGCGGCGGGGTATCGATCGAGTAGATCTCGGGGCGCGTCCTGGTGGCGTCGAAGCGGTAGGTGCCCTGCTCGGTCCAGGCCGCGTCCCACTTGTTCTCGAGACCGTCGAGCGTGACCTTGTCCGGTACCTGCGGGCTGCGCGAGGTCGATACGGGCGCGGCGGGCTGATCGGGGAGAAGGTCGCTCATGGGCAGCAATTGTTTCAGATCCGGAGAGAGCTCGGGTCACACGTCAGCGCCACGGCCCACCGGTTGGCTGGTGGGCCGTGGCGCCGTCCCGAGCTGAGCTGTCAGGTGAGTCCGTAGGCGAGGTCCGTCGTCGCGTCGATCTCCAGCAGCCGGTTGTACTTCGCGACGCGCTCCCCGCGGGCCGGCGCTCCCGACTTGAGCTGGCCGCAACCGGTGCCGACGGTCAGGTCGGCGATGAAGCTGTCGTCGGTCTCACCGGACCGGTGCGACACCATCTGTGTGTACCCGGCTTTCCGGCAGAGGTGCATCGCCTCGAGGGTCTCGCTGACGGACCCGATCTGGTTCAGCTTGATCAGTGCGGAGTTGCCGACCTTGCGCCCGATGGCCTCGGTGATGATCTCCGGGTTGGTGACGAAGATGTCGTCGCCGACGATCTGGGTGGTGTCACCCAGACGCTCCGTGAGCGTCACCCAACCGTCCCAGTCCCCCTCGGCGAGGCCGTCCTCGATGGACCACACCGGATAGTCCGCGACCATCGCCGCATAGCGTTCGATCATGTCGCCCGAGGTGAGGCTCTCGCCGGCAACGTGGTAGGCGCCGTCGTGGTGGAACTCGCTCGCCGCAGGGTCCAGGGCGATCGCCACGCCAGTTCGACCCGTCGGATAGCCGGCTGCCTCGATCGCCTGTACGAGAAGGGCGAGGACGTCCTCGGGGCGGGTGATGTCCGGCGCGAAGCCACCCTCGTCGCCCAGGCCGGTCGCAAAGCCCGCCTTCTGGAGCAGGCCCCGCAGCTTCGCGTAGACCCCGGCGCCCGCACGCACGGCTTCCGCCATCGACGGCGCGCCGATGGGCGCGATCATGAACTCCTGGAAGTCCAGAGAGTTGGGTGCGTGGGCTCCGCCGTTGAGCACATTGAAGTGCGGAACGGGCATCCGCGGGGTGACTCCGGTGGGCTGCAATGCCGTGAACAGCGGCTCGCTCCCGGCGAGTGCGCGCGCAACCGCCATCGAGACCCCGACGATCGCGTTGGCCCCCAGCCGCCCCTTGTTGCTCGTCCCGTCGGCCGAGATCATCCCCTGATCGAGATCAGCGAGCGACGACCACGCGCGTGAGCGAGCCAGGTCGCGAAGCTCCCCGTTCACGTTGCCGACCGCGGTCAGGACGCCCTTGCCGCCATAGCGCTCGGGGTCTCCGTCCCGAAGCTCGACCGCCTCGCGGCTGCCCGTCGAGGCGCCAGAAGGCACGCCGGCCCGGCCGACCGAGCCGGAGCCCAGAGTCACATCGACCTGGAGCGTCGGGTTTCCGCGAGAATCCAGGATCTCGAGTGCCGTCAGCGCGGCGACCGAGAACGACGTGCCTGAGATGCTCATGACTTTCTCCCTCTTCCGGACCCCGCCCACGATGGACGGCGTCTACCTCAAGAGACCGGCCTGCCGGGACGGTGGGGGAGACTGCTGAGCCAGATCACGGCAGCCTCCGTCATCGTTCCGAGACCAGGGACCGTTGGCGGCAGAAGTGCCGCGGTTGACGGCGAGCCCCACCGCCGTGATGCCACCACCGTAGCGTCCGGGCGGCGGCCGCGCAGAGCACCCACCAGGTGCGACCGCCCTGCTGCCCGAGGCCGCACGCCGGGTGCAACTGCGCGTCGTCGGCGACGATGGACGCGACCGCGGGCCCGACGCGAGACGATGGGTGCACTGCGATCGAAGGAGAGCCATGAAAGACCTCAAACCGCCACGCGCCGTCGTCACCGGTGCGTCGTCCGGGATCGGCGCGGCGACCGTGCGTCGGCTGCGCGCCGAGGGCTGGGACGTGGTGGCGGTGGCGCGCCGGACATATCGGTTGGCCGCGCTCGCGCGGGAGACCGGCGCCGAGGCCTTCCGGGCGGACCTCACCGTGGCCGACGACGTCGCCCGGCTCGCCGCCCACGTGCGGGCGACCGGTGGGCTGACCGCGCTGGTGAACAACGCAGGGGGCGCGCTCGGGCTCGACCGGGTCGAGGACGGCGACCTCGACGGCTGGCGCGCGATGTTCGAGCTCAACGTGCTCGGCACCCTGCGGACCACTCAAGCCCTGCTCCCGATCCTGCGCGAGCACGGTGGCGGTGACGTGCTCGTGGTGACGTCCACGGCGGCGCACGCCCCGTACGAGGGTGGCGCGGGCTACGTCGGGGCGAAGCACGCGGAACGGATGCTCACCACGACCCTTCGCCTCGAGCTCGTCGGCGAGCCGATCCGGGTGATCGAGATCGCCCCGGGAAACGTGGCGACCGACGAGTTCGCCCTGGTGCGCTTCCACGGCGACGCCGAGCGTGCGGCCAAGGTGTACCAGGGCTACCAACCGCTCGTGGCGGAGGACATCGCCGACGCGATCACGTGGGCGCTGACCCGGCCCGAGCACGTGAACATCGACCTGATGATCGTGCGGCCGCGGGCTCAGGCGAGCAACACCTCGATCGCGCGCACCGGGGTCTGACGACTCCTCCTTGGAGGCCGTCGACCGGTGCGGACACCGACCCGTCGGGGTGGCCGGCTAGAAGGCGGCACGGGCGACGACCGTGCCGGTCGGTGCGATCGAGCCGCCCATGGGCTCTTCGGTGACCGTGATCTCGCGGACCCCGCTCAGGTCGCCCTCGGCGATCGCCATCACGGCGCCGGAGTCGGGCATGAAGGTCGGACCTGGCGCGGCCGTGCCGTCGGCGTGCACCATCCACACCTGGTAGATGGCGCCGTGCTCGGGCATCGGCACGTTCTCGCCCATGACGACCGCCGCGCTCATCTCGGCGCTCATCACCACGTGAGCCGCGCCAAGGTCGAGTGCATGGCTGACGGCGTCCGGCGCCGAGACGATGCGCATCATCCGGTCGTGCGTGGCCTCCGCGCGGATCGACGCCTGCTGACCCCGGTACAGCACGCCGCCACCGGTGACCACGCCTCCGATGAGCACCGCGGCGGCCGCAGCGACGGCGGGCCACCGACGCCAGGCAGGCACGACCGGAGCGCGGCGAACCACGGCGGTGGTCGGGATCGGGGCCACGGTCGCACCGGCGATGATGCCGGTGGGGGCATCCGCGTCGGCCGCAGCGGCAGCGACCTCGGGACCGACCTGGGGGGTGCGCACGATCTCCGCGAGAACGGCGGCCTTAAGCCGCGCGGTTGGTGCGGTCACGTCCCCGAGCGCCATGGCCGTCACAGCCTCCCGAAGCGTCGAGACCTCGTCGGGGCACTCCGTGCAGTCCGGGAGGTGCGCCTCGAACCGCTCGCGCTCTGACCCGTCGAGCGCGTCGAGCACGTAGGCGCCGGTCAGCGCGTGCAGGTTCAGCTCGTTCATGTGCCCACCCCCATCGCGTCACGCAGCCGGATCAGCCCGTCGCGGATCCGCGTCTTCGCGGTGCCGAGAGGCACGTCGAGAACGGCACTGACCTGGTCATGCGTATAGCCCTGGTAGAACGCGAGCTCGATCGCCTCGCGCTGCAAGCCGGTGAGGGTGGTCAGCGCCCGGCGCACGACCGCGGCGTCCCAGGTCCGTTCCAGCTCCCCGACCACGACGTCGTGATCCTGTTCGCGCTCCGCGGCAACTCGCGCGGTGCGGTCGACCTGCGACTGCTCGCGCCGGACCCGGTCGACGCTGCGGCGGTGCGCGATGGTGAGGATCCACGTCATCGCGCTGCCTCGGCTCCGGTCGAAGCGCGGTGCGAGGCGCCACACGTCGACGAGGACGTCCTGGCTGACGTCCTCGGCCAGGCCGGGGTTGCGTAGCACCCGTAGCGCGAGCCCGTAGATCGGGCCCGCGATCAGGGGATAGAGCTCTTCGAAGGCCACGCTGCTGCCGCGGGCGACCTCGGCGAGCAGCGCCTCGGCGGTCGCTGTCGCGCTCGCGCGCGGTGCGGCTGCGGCATCGCCATGGGCCGGGCCGTCGGCGGTCCCGTGGCCGCGCACCACCCGCAGCAAGGGCTCCTCGGGCACGTGATCACCTCCTCTACTGCCATTCTGACTGCTCGGCTGATCTGGCGCGGCGCGCCCGATCCGACGACTCAGGCCGGGCGCGCCGCCGTCGTTCGCGGCGCGGCAGCCGGCTGATTGGTCCGGCTACCCGAACGTGAAGGCGTACGCCTCGACACCTGCGGACGGTTCGAGCTGGGCGACGTCATCCGTGGCGACGCCGTCGTAGAGGGTGTAGAGCGCTGGCGCCCCAGTGATGTCGATGACCCGGCGATAGCTCGGGTCGCCCGAGAGGGTGACGGTCACGGTGCCCTCGCCGCCGAGGACCAGGAAGACCTTCGACGCGTAGAAGTGGTACGCGAGCCGGGCGTCCTGGCCCGCGCGGGCGAACTCCCCCTGAACGTTCCACGTCCCGCCGAGTGAGAACGAGTCGCGCGGCGGCGCCCCGTTGAGCTGGAACTGGGCGGGCTGGCCGAGCGTCGGCCCCGAGTTGTCGATCGATTGCATCCGGTCCGAACCGAGGTACGTCTCGGGCGACTGCCCGGGCGTGCCGGCATCTTCGGTCGGACTCGCGGTCGCCTGCCCGGTCGATGCCGGCACGGCGAGCAGCTCGCGGATCAGCGCCTCGGTCTCCGCGTACGAGCCCTCGCCGTAGTGGACCTGGCGCACGGTGCCGGTCTGGTCGATCAGGTAGTGCGCGGGCCAGAACTGCTGCCGGTACGCCTGCCAGGTGCCGTAGTTGTTGTCGAGCGCGATCGGGTACGTGACACCGAGCCGGGCCGCGTTGACGGCGACGTTCGACGCGACGTGCTCGAACGCGAACTCGGGGGAGTGCACCCCGACGATGACGAGACCGTCGGCGGCGTAGTCCGCGTTCCAGCGCTCCAGGTACGGAAGGGTGCGCTGGCAGTTGATGCAGGAGTAGGTCCAGAAGTCGACCAGCACGACCTTGCCGCGAAGCGACTTCAGGGTGAGCGGGTCGGAGTTGAGCCAACCGGTGAGCCCGGTGAGCTCGGGTGCCGGACCGCAGTTGTGCAGCACGGACGTAGCGTTCGCGCAGTCGTCGAAGCTGATCGCGCGGCCGGTGCCGGTCCCGGCAGCGGACCCGCCGCGGCCGGCGAGGGCATCGAGCTGCTGCCGAACGGCGGCGTCGCTCTCGATCGCGTTCGAGGTGCTCGCGAGCCAGCTTGGTGTGAGTCGCTGGAGCGGCTCGGCCAGGTTGAACGCGATCACCAACGCGGTCGCGATCATCACCCCGCCCGCGATGCCGCGCATCAGCTGGGTGCGCTCTCGCACGACCCGGATCCGGGCGGCCATCCGCTGACCTGCGAACGCGAAGCCGAGAAGAGGGATCGCGATCCCGATGCAGAACGCGGCCGTCAGGAGCACCAGGCCGAGGCCGATGTGCGCGGTCGCGGCGAGCACCGTGATCGAGGCGAGGATCGGTCCGGCGCACGGCACGAAGATGAGGCCGAGGCCGAGTCCCAGGATGAGCCCGTTGCCGTCTCGGTCGAGGTGCGGGATCCGGGTGTAGACGAACGGCGCCTCGAGCAGGTGTCCAACCCTCGGCCACAGCAGTCCGAGGCCGACGACGCCGAGCACCACGATCCCGGTCCAGCGCAGCACGTCCTGGGGCAGGTTGAGCAGGCTCAGCAGCGCACCCCCGAGCAGCGTGAAGACGCCGAACGACGCCACGAGCCCACCGACCACCACGAACGGCCGACGCCGGGAGGCCGCGCCGCTCTGGATCGAGCTGGTGAGGACCACCGGCAGGACGGGCAGCACGCACGGTGAGATCGCGGTGATCAGACCCGAGACAAGGCCGACCAGCAGGAGGGTTGCCATGACATGTGTTCGGACCGGCGGGGCGCGCGGATTGGTCTGGTCGCTCGGATGCGGATGCCGCCGCGACGCCCCGGTAGGATGCCCACACAGGCATTGAACCGGCTATCACCGGTGAGCTTCCGGAAGAACGGCGTCGGCCGCGTGGCCTCGCTCAGTAGAACCGGACGGGGCGGCCCGTCAGCGCCGAAACGAGTGGTCGTCCTGCTCGCGCCTTCACCGGGCGCAGGTGGCGGCAAGCGGGGTGGTACCGCGGTGGGCTCCGGCTCCTCGTCCTCGCAGCACCTGACGGACGACGACACGACCTGGAGCCACCTGATGGCGTACCCGCTGCACCGACCCGGCGACACCGCCGGTGTTCCCGCCTCCCCGAGCTTCCCTGCGATGGAGCAGGACGTGCTCGCGTACTGGGCGCAGGACGGCACCTTCCAGGCCTCGATCGACCAGCGACCGGCCGGTGACCACGGCTCGAACGAGTTCGTCTTCTACGACGGGCCGCCGTTCGCCAACGGACTGCCGCACTACGGCCACCTGCTCACCGGGTACGTCAAGGACATCGTGCCGCGGTTCGAGACGATGCGCGGCCGCCGGGTCGAACGCCGGTTCGGCTGGGACACCCACGGCCTGCCCGCTGAGCTCGAGGCGATGAGCCAGCTCGGCATCAAGACCAAGGAGGAGATCGTCGAGCTCGGCATCGACGTCTTCAACGACAAGTGCCGCGAGTCTGTGCTGCGCTACACGCACGAGTGGCAGGAATACGTCACCCGCCAGGCGCGCTGGGTCGACTTCGAGCACGACTACAAGACGCTCGAGCCGTGGTACATGGAGAGCGTCATCTGGGCGTTCAAGCAGCTCTACGACAAGGGCCTGGTCTACGAGGGCTACCGGGTGCTCCCGTACTGCTGGAACGACCAGACGCCGCTGTCCACCCACGAGCTGCGGATGGACGACGACATCTACCAGAACCGGCAGGACCAGGCCGTCACCGTCGGCTGCCGGCTCGAGACCGGCGAGCTCGCCCTGATCTGGACGACGACGCCGTGGACCCTCCCGTCGAACCTGGGCATCGCGGTGAACCCCGAGGTCGAGTACGTCGTCGTCGAGAGCAACGTGACCGGGACGACCGAGCGTTACCTGATCGCGGCGGCGCGTCTGTCCGCGTTCGCCCGCGAGCTTGGTGACGACGCGGCCGAGCACATCGTCGAACGCCTGACCGGTGCCGACCTGATCGGGCGCCGCTACACGCCGCCGTTCACCTACTACCTCGGTGCCGCGAACGCGCACCGGATCGTCGCCGCCGGCTTCGTCACCACGGAGGACGGCACCGGGCTCGTCCACCTCGCGCCCGGCTTCGGTGAGGACGACAAGGCGGTGATGGACGCCGTCGGGGTCGAGACCGTGGTTCCGGTCGGCCCGGACGGGCGTTTCACCCACCCGTGCGCCGGCCTCGAGGGCATCCACGTCTTCGACGCCAACGTGCCGATCATCGACGCGCTCAAGTCCGTCACCCGCGGTGCCGCCGAGGGTCCGATCGCGGCTTCCATCAGCCCCGGCACGGTGCTGCTGCGCCGCGAGACGTACGAGCACTCCTACCCGCACTGCTGGCGGTGCCGGCAGCCGCTCATCTACATGGCGGTGTCCAGCTGGTTCGTCCAGGTGACGGCCTTCCGGGACCGGATGGTCGAGCTCAACCAGGACATCTCCTGGTTGCCGGAGCACATCAAGGACGGCCAGTTCGGCAAGTGGCTCGAGGGTGCCCGTGACTGGTCGATCTCGCGCAACCGGTTCTGGGGCAGCCCGATCCCGGTGTGGAAGTCGGACGACCCGCGTTACCCGAGGCTCGACGTGTACGGCTCGTTCGAGGAGCTGGAACGCGACTTCGGGGTGCCGGTGACGGACCTGCACCGTCCGTTCATCGACGGGCTGGTCCGACCCAACCCGGACGACCCGACGGGTCGCTCGATGATGCATCGGATCCCCGACATCCTGGACGTCTGGTTCGACTCCGGCTCGATGCCGTACGCCCAGGTGCACTACCCGTTCGAGAACCGCGGCTGGTTCGAGCACCACTACCCGGGCGACTTCATCGTCGAGTACGTCGGGCAGACCCGCGGCTGGTTCTACCTCCTGCACGTGCTGGCCACCGCGCTCTTCGACCGGCCCGCGTTCCGCACCTGTCTGGTCCACGGGATCGTGCTCGGCTCGGACGGGCGCAAGATGAGCAAGTCGTTGCACAACTACCCGGATGTCGTCGAGGTGTTCGACCGCGACGGGGCCGACGCGATGCGCTGGTTCCTGATGGCCTCACCGATCCTGCGCGGTGGCAACCTCATCGTCACCGAGGAGGGCATCCGGGAGGCCGTCCGCCAGGTGCTCCTCCCGCTGTGGAACACGTGGTACTTCTTCACCCTGTACGCGGGGGCGGCCCGCCGCGGCGAAGGTCTGGTGGCCGCTCGGCTCTCCGCCGACTCCGTCGCGAGCCTGCCGGTGATGGACCGGTACCTGCTCGCCCGGACCAGGGCGCTCGTCGCGACCGTCACCGCACAGCTCGACGCCTTCGACGTCCCGGGCGCGTGCGAGACGGTGCGCGAGCACCTCGACGTGCTCACCAACTGGTACGTGCGCACCTCCCGGGACCGGTTCTGGTCCGAGGACGAGGCCGCGTTCTCGACCCTGGCGACCGCTCTCGAGGTGCTCACCCGGGTGATGGCGCCGCTCGCCCCGCTCGTCACCGAGGAGATCTGGCGCGGTCTGACCGGCGGACGCAGCGTCCACCTCACCGACTGGCCGGTGCTCGTCGACGCGACCGGCGCGGCCACGCCGGAGGGCCTGCTGCTGGCGGCGGACGACGAGCTGGTCGCGGCCATGGACGAGGTGCGCCAGGTCGTGTCGACGACGCTCGGGCTGCGCAAGGTGAACGCGCTCAGGGTGCGCCAGCCGCTCAGCGAGCTGCGGGTTGCGCTGGAGGACCCGGCGGCCATCGCACCGTATGCCGAGCTCATCGCGGCGGAGGTCAACGTCAAGCGGGTGCGACTGGTCGACCTGGCCGACGCCGCCGCCGCCGAGTGGGGCGTGTCCACCCAGCTGACGGTGAATGCCCGGGCGGCCGGGCCACGCCTCGGCCGGGGCGTCCAGGACGTGATCCGCGCGTCGAAGTCCGGCGACTGGGAGCAGCGGGCTGACGGAGTCGTGCTGGCCGGCGGGGTCGAGCTCGTCGAGGGCGAGTACGAGCTCTCGACCGTGGTGGCGGACCGGGACGGCGACGACGTCGCGGCCGGGGTGCTGCCGGGCGGTGGCTTCGTCGTGCTGGATGTCGCGCTGACCGACGAGCTGCGCGCCGAAGGCTATGCCCGCGACGTCGTGCGGGCGGTCCAGGACGAGCGCAAGGCGGCGGGGCTCCAGGTGAGCGATCGGATCCGGTTGACGCTCAGCGTGCCCGCGGAGCACGTCGCGTCGGTCGAGGCCCACGCGGACCTGATCGCGCGGGAGACCCTGGCGCAGGACCCGGCCACGGGTGCGTCGCAGGTGACCGTGACGGCGGGAGACGAGCTGAGCGCCGTCGTCGCGAAGGCCTAGAGAAGGCCGAGGCCGTTTGCGGGCGAGCCAATGGCCGTCACCCTATCGTCGAGCCGCTGACCTGGATCGGGCCGTTGCGGAGGTAGTAGATCGCGCCGCCGCCGTCTTGTCGGCGACGTGTCACACCGCCGACGAGAGCGGGGACGCCGACTGGCCGGCGCACGCTCATGGCGCGAGGCCATCGGGCCCGGTGGTCGGCCACCGCCCCGGTCGACGGCGGCCGGTCCTGCGCCCCGATCGACGGCCCGCGCCCGCGTGGGAGAGTGGGGTCATGACCGACGTGAACTTCGGCGAGCTCAGCGCCGAGGAGGCCGCCAGGGAGGCCTACGCGCACATCCTGGCCCGCGCCCCCGAGCATGACTTCGAGCCCACTCTGGACCGGGTACGCGAGGCGTGTGCCCTGCTCGGCGACCCGGAGGCGGCCTTCCGGGTCATCCATGTCACCGGGACGAACGGGAAGACCTCGACGTCCCGGATGATCGAGCGCCTGGTGCGCGCGCACGGGCTTCGCACCGGTCGGTTCACCAGCCCGCACCTGACCAGTGTGCGGGAGCGGATCGCGATCGACGGCGAGCCGATCAGCGCCGAGCACTTCGTCGAAGTCTGGCAAGAGGTCGCCCCGATCATCCACATCGTCGATACCCGCTCGCACCAGCGCGGCGGCCCGTCGATGAGCTTCTTCGAGGTCTTGACCGTGATGGCCTATGCGGCCTTCGCCGACGCGCCGATCGAGGTGGCAATAGTCGAGGTCGGGATGGGCGGCAGCTGGGACGCCACGAACGTCGCGAACGGCGAGGTCGCCGTGGTGACCCCGATTGCCCGTGACCACGAGCGGTGGCTCGGTTACGAGCTCAGCGGCATCGCGAGCGAGAAGGCCGGGATCATCAAGCCCGGGGCGATCGCCGTCATCGCGGCCCAGCGCGAGGAGGTCGAGGGGGTCTTGCTGAGCGCAGCCGAGGCGAACCAGGCCCAGGTGCGCCGCGAGGGCATCGACCTCGAGGTCGTGAGCCGACAGGTGGCGGTCGGCGGTCAGATGATGTCGCTGCGCACGACGATGGGCTTCTACCCGGACCTGTACCTGCCGCTGCACGGCGAGTATCAGGCGCACAATGCGTTGCTTGCGCTCGCGGCCGCCGAGGCCCTGCTGAGCGACGGCGAACCGCTCGACCCGGAGATCGTGGCCGCCGCCTTTGCCGTAGTCGACTCGCCCGGCCGGCTCGAGCTGTTGCGGACCTCACCGACGATCCTGGTCGACGCCGCGCACAACCCGGCTGGCGTTGAGGCGCTCGTCGGCGCGATCGAGGAGGCGTTCAACTTCAGTCGGCTCATCGGCGTCGTCGGGATCCTCGAGGACAAGGACGCGGAGAGCGTGCTGTCTGCGCTCGAACCGCTGCTCGCGGAGATCGTGATCACCCGGTCCAGCTCCATCCGCGCGCTCGACGTCACCGACCTCGCAGAGATCGCCGAAGAGGTGTTCGGCGAGGACCGGGTGCACGCCGTCGAGCGGCTCGACGAAGCGATCGACCTGGCCGTGCAACGCGCCGAGAGTGAGGAGCCGTACGGTTCCGGCGTGCTGATCACCGGGTCGATCACGATGGCCGCGGAGGCGCGGATCCTGCTGGGTAGGGGCTGACGTTGCCGGCGGCGGCGGCGGCCGGGTGCAGCGCCACGATCGTGCTCTGCAACCCCCTCGGCCTGCACGCCCGGCCGGCCGCCGTGCTCGCCCGCATGGTCGCCGGTTTCGACGCGGAGGTGCGGATCAACGGTGTCAACGCCGCGAGCGTGCTGGAGCTGATGAAGCTGGGCGCCGCGGGTGGGCGAGAGGTGACCGTCACCGCCACCGGACCCGAGGCCGCGCGAGCGGTGGAAGCCGTCGCGGCGGCGATCCTGGCGGGGTTCGGCGAGGCGTAGCGGGGGAGCCGCGGCCAGATTTGCCAGAACGTGCACAGAGTGCAAAACTGCACAACATGAATGATTCTGAAGGACTGCGAGAGCGCAAGAAGCGAGAGACACGCGAGGCGCTCGTCGATGCGGCCCAAGCGCTGGTGGTGGCCGGCGGCCTCGACCATCTGACCGTCGAGGCGATCAGCGAGCGCGCCGGAGTGTCAGCGCGCACGTTCTTCAACTACTTCGAGTCGAAGGTCGATGCGGTCCTCGGGATCGAGCCGTGGCACCTCGATGAGAGCGCGGTCGCAACGTTCGTCGCGGGTGGGCCGACCGGTCGGCTTGCCGACGACGCGGCGGTCTTCGTCGCTGCGGTGCTGCGTGCTCCCAGGATGGGCCTGAACCGAATCCGCACCGCGATGGAGCTTGCTCCGACCGAGCCGCGGCTGCTCGCCCGCCAGTTCGCATGGATGGAGGGGCACCGCGCCTCGGTGGAGTCGATCATCGGACAGCGGCTCGCCGCGCACCCTGCCCCGGTCCGCCTGGACGAGGTCGCGCTGCTGATCCTGGTGCTCATCCGCTCGAGCCTGACCCGATGGGAAGAGCAGGGCGGCACCGGTGCGCCCGCCGATCACGTCGGGCCCGTTCTGGCGGAGCTGCGAGCGCTGCTCGACCCACCTGTCCCCGTTCCCACGGCCGCGACCCGCGGCCGTGCAGCTGAGAGGCTTTGATGACCACCCTGACAACCGAGGCGCCCGCCGCCCCCGACAGGGCCCCCGTCGTGCTGACCAAGCGCGTCGTCTGGCTCATCTTCGGCGCGCTGATGGCGAGCATGTTCATGTCCTCGCTCGACCAGTCCATCGTCGGCACTGCGATGCCGACCATCGTCGGCCAGCTGCACGGCGTCGAGCACCAAGGCTGGATCCAGACGATCTACATCCTCGCGATCGCCATCGTGATGCCCCTGTACGGCAAGTTCGGTGACCTGTGGGGGCGCCGCTGGCCGTTCCTCGTCGCGATCGGGTTGTTCACCCTCGCGTCCGCGGGCGCGGGCTTCGCGCACAGCTTTACCGAGCTGGTGGCCTGGCGCGGCATCCAAGGCCTCGGTGGCGGCGGCCTGATGATCCTCAGCCAGGCGATCATCGCCGACATCGTGTCCGCCAAGGAGCGGGGTAAGTACATGGGCCCGATGGGGGCCCTGTTCGGCATCTCCGCCGTCATCGGCCCGCTGCTCGGCGGCGTCTTCACCGAGCACGCCGGCTGGCGCTGGTGCTTCTGGCTCAACATCCCGAT
>JADGOR010000064.1 GCA_017882855.1 Cellulomonas sp.
CCGCCGAGGTCACCGACCGCGTGCAGTCGACTGACGGATCCGACGCAGAGGATCGGGACGGCTGAGGTCGTCGGGACGCCGGTGGGACCCGAGAGGGTCCCCTCCTCACGATGACCGGTCAGTCTTTGGGAAGAGCAGCGAACGCCTTCCTCGTGTTCATGTACCACCGCATTCCTGACACGGGATTCCTCCACCTACCCTGCATGCTCTTCCGGGCGCTCTCGTGCGTTTCATCACCCCCTGCGACCATTTTCTTCAGATGGCTGTCTTGGGCCTTGATGACATCATCAGCCGTGTTTCCATGGAATGGCGCATCGCAGGCGCCACCCATCTGTCGACAGGTCATCGTCTTCATGTTTGCGACCTCCTTCTCGTGCATAGGTTGTGGGTCGGGGCTGGTCACCCGACGGCGAGTCGCTTCAGCATCGCGTCAAGGCGGGCCCAGCCGCCGATCGCGCCCTTCTCGGCGCCATAGGTGACGACGCCATCCCGCTCCTCGGTCGTGTCGAACCGGGAGGTGATCGCGAGGCGCGTCCCGTCGCCGACCCGCGTCAGCTCGATCGTCTGGGTGAAAGGCCTGCCGTATGGTCCCTCCATCCCGAACGTCTGGACGAGGCGGTCGGGCGGGCTGACCTCGAGGAAGTCGCCGCTGACGGCGCTCTCATGGTCGGTGCCGGGATTCGAGACGAACCGCCAGCCGCCGCCCGTCCGGAGGTCGAGACGATCGACCGTCGTCCCCTGGCCCCACCACTGGGGGATCAGCGCAGGATCGGTATAGGCGGCCCAGACCCGCTCGATCGGATGATCGAAGGTCCGCTCCACCCGGAACTCGAGATCGCTCGGCTTCGTGAATCTGACGGCATGGGGGCTGTGCTGGTCGACGGTCACTGCCGGTCTCCTTTCGTGCGGTCGAGGACGTCCCCGAACCGATCGAGCTGTTCGTTCACCATCTGCCGGTACGTCTCGACCCACATCCGGACGTCATCGAGCCGCCGCGGGCCGAGATGGCACAGCCGCGTCCGGCCCACCTTCTCGGTGGCGACAAGCTGGGTCTCCTCGAGGACCCGGACGTGCTTCTTCATCCCCGTCAGCGACATGCCGAACGGCTGGGCGAGCTCGCTGATCGTGGCGCTGCCGCTGCCGAGGCGCTCGAGGACCAACCGTCGGGTGGGGTCTGCGAGAGCGGCGAACGTACGATCGACCGGCGAATACTGAACCATTAAGTTCAGTATTGGCGCGCCGGCGGGCGCTGTCAAGGGCTCGACGTCCGCTGATGCGCCTGCAACTCCCGGCCGACCAGCCCGCCGGGATGGCCAAGTTCGGCTGGCAGATCCAGGGTGGCGCCGGTCCCGGCGCGATCGCTCCGCTGGATGTCCAGCCGTCCGGAGGCTGATGAGGCGGAGGCCAGCCGGTCGCACGATCGTGCCGTGACTACCGTCACAGACCATCGGACGGCGCAGCGACCCACCGTGGACCAGTAGCGGCGCAATCACACCCCCGCTTGAATGGCCGCGAGCACTGGGCGGCACGGCCAGACGCCGCGCGTGGGGGCGCCAGGAAAGACGGAACGGAGAACACCAACATGGAGACCACACCTCGACCGAGCTCTGGGCGGCGCCGCCGCCGCAGGCTTGTCGGCCTCCTCCTCGTCGTCGCCACCGCAGCCACCATTGGTGCTGCGTCCTTCTCGCTTGCCATCTTCACGAGCGCCGCCACGGTCGGGGCCAACGACTTCTCCACCGGCACCATCCTGCTGGGCGTCGCCCCGGCGACGGCGATCTTCACATCGTCGAACATGATGCCGGGCGATGCAGTTCCCGCTGGCGTCCCGGGCCGGGCCGTCACCGTGAGCAACACCGGGACGGGGGCACTCCGCTACTCGATCGCGGGCGCCTCCACCGATGGCGACAACAAGCACCTCAACACGCAGCTCCTTGTCACCGTTCGGCAGCCCGACAACAACGCCGGGTCGAGCTGCGCGCTGATGACGGGCAATTCGCTCTTCAGCGCCGTCGTCCCGACGGCCGGACTGAGCATGGTCGGCGACGCGACCCAGGGCAACCAGGCAGGCGACCGAACGCTTGCGGCGGGCACGAGCGAGACGCTCTGCTTCAAGGCGTCCCTGCCGCTTGCCACGGCCAACGCCTTCCAGGGCACCGCCTCGACCTACACGTTCACCTTCAACGCCGAGCAGACGGCCAACAACTAAGGAAGCCGATTGCTCCTCCGACGGCCGGACCGGTCGCTGATGGGCAACCCTCGCGGTGCCCCGGCGCCGGCCGGCCGTTGTGCCGGGCAGGGCAACGAGATGGCCACCGACAGGATGTCCTGCGCCTCCCGCGCCACGCGCGTGGTGCTCGAGGCGCTGCTGCTGACGCTGGTGGCGGGCGCCCTCGCCCTCGTGGGCCTTGGTCGCCTCGCCCCGGCGCTCGGCCACCAGGTCTTCATCATCCGCAGCGGCTCCATGACCCCGACGATCCCGGTCGGCGGGGCCGTCGTGCTCGATCAGCAGCCGACCGAGGACATCCGGGTTGGCGACGTGGTCACGCTTCGCCTCGACAACGGGGCGATCTTCACGCACCGCGTCACCCGGCTCGCGTCGCTGCAAGGGGTCCCCTACGTGGAGACGAAGGGGGACGCCAATGCCTCGGTCGATGCATCGCTGACGCCCGCGGATCACATCGTCGGTCGCGTGTCGCTGACTCTTCCCGTGGTTGGCTACCTGATGGCGGGCCTCGCCATGCCGGCCGGTTTCGCAACCGTGCTGCTGGCGGCACTCGCCCTGGTGCTGGCATTGTGGCTGCTCGACGAGGATGAGGCCGGGGCCGCAGGGACCGTAAGCTCCGCCCCCGCGGTGCCCACCAAGCGCCACGCTCGGCTCCTCCGATGGGCCAGATAGGCAAACGGCCGCGCGTCCGGGTCAGCATGCCCCTGGTGCTCGCCGTGCTCGGCGGGCTCCTCATCGGAACGGGCTCGGGCACGAGCCTCGCCAGGTACGTCGCCGCGTCGACGGTCGGCGGCAACACCGTGACGACGGCCGCCAGGTTCGACGTGACCCCGCCCTCCATCGCCGGGAGCGTCATCGCCAAGGCATCGGGAACCGGGCTCTACCTCGCCGGACAGATCAAGGCGAGCGGGGCTTTCTACGTCTACGCGAACGTGACGGACACCGGCGGCGGCGCCAGCGGTGTCGCCACCGTGACCGCGAACGTGAGCACCGTCAAGACAAGCGCGACAGCCGTCGTGCTCGTCGGCGGCAGCTTCAGCGTCGGCGGCGTCGTGTACAACTACCGGAGTGCGTCGCAGGTCGCGACCGCGACGGTCGCCCAGAGCTACTCATATGGCATCACGGCGGTCGACAACGCCGGGAATTCCGCGACGGACGGCTCCTTCACCGCGAGGGTGAACACGACACGGCCCGGGGCCGCCGATATCCAGACCACGAACGGCGGCACGGCCGGTCGGCCTGACGCGGGTGACACGATCGCCTTCTCGTACACGGAGCAGATCGACCCGGAGTCGATCCTGGCCGGTTGGACCGGCGCATCGACCGCGATCACCGTCCGGTTCACGAACAGCAGCAACAACGACTCGGTTGCGGTCTGGAACGGAGCGAACAGCGCGCAGCTTCCGGTCGGGTCCGTGGTGTTGAACGGGAACTTCGTGAGCGCGAACACGGTCTTCGCCGGAACGATGATGCAGAGCGGCATGACGATCACTGTCAGTCTCGGGACAATGTCGAGCGGGGCGCCTCTTACCTACCCAACTGCCAGGAACATGGTTTGGACCCCGAGCGCGACCGCCACGGACGCGGCGGGTAATGCCTGCTCAACCTCGAGCAGGACGGAGAGCGGCACAAGCGACGTCGACTTCTGAGCGAGTCACGCGGTCGGCCCGCGTTGGACAAAGGAGAGTGCCGTCCGTGGAGGGTCCCCGGCCACGCGCGCCACGAGGAGCTCGGACGAGGCTCGGGACGTCGTGGGTCACGGAGCCCGTGTCGCGCCCTCCAGTGACAACGTACCCTTGTTGCCGCACGAACTCGAGCGATTCCGAACGAATCGCTGGGTGCGACGGAGGAATGCAGCCGTGAGAGAGCGCCTGCCACGTCTCGGCCGGCGACTCCGCTACCTCCTGACGCCGCGGCCCACACCGGACCGCCGATTTGAGGTCCGTCGGCGAAGCAGCATCCGCCTCTTCCTGACGTTCTTCCTGGCGATCGAGCTCGGGTTTGCCCTCGTTGGGGCGACGACGGGCGGCCCGGGCGCGCTCGCGACCGATCCGGCGGTCGCGATGGTGGCAGGGCTCGCCTTCGCCGCCTCGTCGGCACTCCTCCTGATCGTCGTCCGGCGAGTCCGCTCGCTCGCCGTACTCGAGCTTGTGGGCCTCCTCGCAGGCGGCATCGCCCTCGCCCAGTCCCTGTTCGGTCAGCTCCACGACCCGGCGACGGCTGCGGCCGTGACAAGCTACGAGGCGATCGCGGTCGCCGTCGCCGCCTTTGCAGTCCCCTGGCGGCCGATCGCCCACTACGGATTTGTGGTTGCGGCGTCCGTCTTCACCGTCGCCGGTCTGCTCGCCGTCCCCTTGGCCACCGACCGGGCGGGGCTCGCGGGCGCCGTTGCGTTCGCCTGGCTGATCGCGCTCGTCGGCAAGCCGCTCGCCTGGAACGCGCGCGTGCAGCTCCACCTCGAGGCCTCGCATGTCCGGCGGCTGCGAGATGCGCTCGAGCGGTCGTCGCGCCGGGACCAGTTGACCGGCCTTGAGACGCGGCGGGCGCTCGACACGCACCTTGCGCACCTCGCGCGTCGCCGAGGGGGTCCGGTCGCTTTCGCGGTCATCGGGATCGACCAGCTCTCGTCGATCACCGATCGGTTTGGCCCCTTGGCGGCAGATCAGGCAGTCCGGGAGGTCGCGGCGGCCTTGCGCAGCGCGATCCGTGACATTGACGACGTGTTCCTCTACTCCGCCGATGAGTTCGTCCTGGTCCTCGACCCCGCCGACACGACAGAATTCGCCGCTGTCGTCCAACGGGTCCGGGCCGAGGTCGAAGCTCTCGGCCTCCCGAATCCATCATCGAGCGCCGGATTGCTGACCGTCTCGGTCGGGACGGTGGATGTCGATCTGCCAGCAACGGCCGTGGAGCTGGAGACGGCCAGCGCCCCAAGCCGCCGACAGATGCATGTTCGGAGGCACGCGGCTCCCTCCGAAGACCCCGATGGCGTCTCGGGCCAGTCGCCGGAGGAGCCGGTGACCGGCTAAGTCGCGGACTGCCCTCGCTCGGTGATCGTCACGAACGCGACCCGACCGAACGTCGTATCGGTCGCGGCAAGGCGACCGGTGATCGGCACGTCGCTTCCGTCACGGCGGATCGCATGGAGCTCAAGCCCGCCTGCCATCGGTCGCGGGGAGCCATCCGTCCTGAGGTACGCGGCCAACGCTCGGCGATGGCGATCGGCCACCAAAGGGGGGACGAGTCGGTCGACGATACCGCCGACGAGCTCTCCGACTGCCCAGCCGAAGAGGCGCTCAGTGCGCGAGTTCGCGTAGACGATCAAGCCGGACGAATCCACCCCGATGACCGCGTGGGGGCTCGCGTCGAGGCCCTCGGTGTGCGATCGGCTCGCCGCGGCGAGAGGATCGATCCCGCGCGCCCAGCGACCGGCCGCGACCCGCGAAAGGCGGGCGGCATCGAGGACTTCGACCCGACCTCCGGCGGTCACGACAAGACCTTCTGCCCGAAACTCCCGGAGGGTTCGGGCGACGACCTCACGAACAGTCCCGACGCAGTCGGCGAGCCGCTGCTGGGTCATGGTGATCACGGGAGCGACGGCGATCGGCTCGTCGGCCGCGAGCGCGACCAGGTGGTGGGCGACCCGCTCGCGCATCGTCCCGAAAGCAGTCAGCGCGAGCCCGACGTGGCCCTCACGGACAAGCGCGGTCGTCGCCTCGGTGAACGCCTCCCTCGTCAATCGATCCTCGTGTGCGAGCCGAACGAACTGGCCAGCCTGGAACTCGACGACGACACAGTCCGAGAGGGCCCCAACGGCCACGAGCCCGATGCGGAATAGGGCTCCGTTCCCGACGAGATCCCCGGGCCTCAGATACCCGGTCGTGACCTGGCGGCCATCACCTGCGGCGATGTATCGACGGGCCCGGCCGACGAGGAGCACCCCGACGCGCGGCTGATCGGTCGCTTCGAAGATCGCCTCGGCGGCGTCAGCGCGGATGGTTCGCGCATCGTCAAGGAGGAGCCGCCGTGCGTCGGCTGGGATCCGTGCGAGGAACGCACGCTCCGATGCCGCGTCTGCGTGATGGTTCTCCGCCACTGAAGCCCCTCTTCGGGTGCAAGTGCCGCACAGTCTGCCATGCCCGTGACACCGTTGACTCGCAGTCACGCCCTGTTCGCCGGAGCTCGCGCAGACACGGGCGCGGTCGTCCGCGTGTTCGCGTCGACGGTGGCGCTCGAGTGCAGAGCGCGGCCCCGCTGGCGGTGAGCGGATACAGGGATGGCACGCGCTCCGATACGCTCTACGGCCGTGATGACCAAGTCGCTGTGGCGACACGCCGACTTCATGAAGCTCTGGGCCGGCCAAACGGTTTCCGAGCTCGGCTCCGTCGTGACCCGCACGGCCGTGCCGCTCGTCGCGCTGCTCGTGCTGGGTGCGGGTCCGCTGGAGATGGCGCTGCTTGTCGTCTCGGCCAGCCTCGCGGTGCTCCTCGTCGGCTTCTTTGCCGGCGCATGGGTCGACCGGCTGCGGCGACGACCGTTGCTCATCTCGGCCGACGCGATCCGGGCTGTCCTGCTGTTCACCATTCCTGCCGCCTACCTCGCCGGCACACTCCGGATCGAGCAGCTGTACGTCGTCGTCTTCCTCGAGGGCTGCCTCGGGGCGCTGTTCGATGCCGCCTATCCGGCATACGTCCCGTCGCTCATCGGGGTCGATCGCGTGGTCGAGGGCAACAGCAAGCTGGCCACGAGCTCATCGCTCGCCGAGATCGGTGGTCCCGGGCTGGCGGGTGGCCTCGTCCAGCTGATCGGCGCGCCATTCGCGATCCTCGTTGACGCCTTCTCCTTTGTCGTCTCGGCGATCTCGCTGATCCTGATCCGCAGCCCCGAGCCGCCACGCCCGACCAGGACCTTGCCGACGCCGATGCGACGCGAGATCGTCGAGGGCCTGCAACTCGTCCGCCGGCACCCGATCCTCGTGCCGTTGACCCTCCGCTCGGTCATCGCCCACGTTGCCGGCTCGTTCTACGGCGTCCTGTACACGATCTATCTGATCCAGGACCTGCACCTCGACCCGTTCCTGCTCGGCGTGGTCGTCTCGGCCGGCGGCGTCGGCTCGCTCGTCGGCTCGTTCTTCGCCGCAAGAGTCATCGCCAGGTTCGGCCTCGGCCCTGCCCTCATCGGGACAGCGACGGGCGCGTCGATCGTCGGCGTGCTCACGCCTCTGGCCGGTGGGCCCCTTCTGGTCGCGACGCTGATGGTGTTCGTCCCGCAGCTGATCGGCGACGGCCTCCAGACGATCGAGAGCATCGCCGAGCTGTCGCTCATCCAGGGGGTGATCCCGGACCGTATCCTCGGCCGCGTCAACGCCACGCTCGGGGTGTTCTCGCACGGAATTGCCTACCCGATTGGCGCGCTCATGGCTGCCGCCGTCGCCGGCTCGATCGGCGTCCGCGGCGCGATCGCGATCGGCTGGGCTGGGATGGCGGTCTCGATCCTGCTGCTCGTCCGCTCACCGCTGCCGCGCATCCGGCAGCCGTCGGACGTGCCCGCCGTCGAGGACTGACCGATCGGGCGGGACGCGCCGCCGGGCTCGCCGCCGGTGGCTCCCGATCATCTTCGGCCAGAAGGCACGACGGTAGCGGCCAGCGTCAATATTGGTGCCGGTCAGCGGCGCCCGGCGTCACTCAGGCCGCGGCCACCGCCTCTGCGTCCGGCTCGGAGCGCGGGACCAGCACCGCCGCCAGGATGGCCGCCAGCAAACAAGCCACGACCCCGATCCAGATCGTCGCCGCCAGCGAGACCGTCACGAGCGCCCCCGCGATCGCCGCGCCGACCGGGAAGCCCATGAAGTTGAAGGCCATCGACACGGCGAAGGCGCGGCCCATCCAGGCAGGTTCGGTGCGGCGCTGGCGGATCGTGAACAGGGCGATGTCCGAGCAGCCGTTGACGAACCCGAACATGAACATCAGGAGCAGCAGAAGCGCCAGGCCCACCTCAGAGTCGATCGGTCCAAGGACGCCCGCAGCCGGCAGCATGAGTGCGACGAGCGGCGCCATCAGGACGATCGGCACGACGAGCATCGTCCACTCGCGACCGCGCGTGTCGATCCGGCCGAACAGGAACGCGGAGATCATCCCCGAGACGCCGGAGGCTGCGAACACGAACCCAACCATCGCGTCGCCGAAGCCCAGGTTCCTCAGGACCACGAGTGGCACGACGATCGTCATCATCCCCCAGGCCAGGTTGAGGACCGACAGCGCGAAGCCCAGGCCGCGGATCGTCCGGTTGCCCCACGCGTAGCGGACGCCCGCCCAGGCGTCGGCCAGCAGTCGCCCTGTCGAGGCCGTCTCGGCGTCCGGCTCCGGCAGCCCGATCAGAACGACGACTGCCAGCGCGAACGGGACGGCGATCGCAATGACGGCCTCCGCCGGGCCAAGGATCGCGACCAGGCTGGCCGCCAGCGGCGGGCCCAGGATCGTCGCAACCACGTAGCCGTTCGAGTCGATCGCGTTGACCCGCTCCCAGAGCTGGGAGGGGACCATGATCGGGAAGATCGTCCGCAGCCCCACGACGCTGAGGATGCTCGTCAGCGAGGTGACGACCACGATCAGCACCAGGAGCGGCGAGGGGAGCAGCCCTGCGAGCGCCAGCCCACCAATCAGGAGGAGGCTCGCCAGGGCCACGATGTAGTCGAGGATCATCAGCCGGACCCGACCGTGACGGTCGAGCAGCGCGCCGGCGATCGGGGCTATGAGCAGGCCCGGAACCACGGACGCGAACGTCACCACCCCGGCCAGGGCCGGCGAGTCGTAGACCCCCAGCGCGAACAGGACGAGCGCCACCCCCACCATCGACTGGCCGGTGCGGGCCAGCACCATTGACGCGACCACCCGGCCCAGCCTCGGGACGCCGAGCAGGGCACGGTACGACCGGTCGAGCGGTGCGTCGGGCATGGGATGGATGCTAACCCGGGATCCCCCGAACGGGGAACGCATCCACCGATCATCCGGCCGCGGGGTGCCTGGGCGACGGACGGTCCGCATGTACCGCGCGACGCACCCTTCCGGGAGGTTTGGTGGCAGGACATCGGCCGCCCGACCGGCCGCGTCGTGGGTCGCGGGAGGCAAGGTCTGCGAGGTCCAAAGCGGAGTCCTCGCCACCCCCTGCGGGGTGGATTCGGCGGCGTGTCGGCGGGCCGCGACCTCGGACCGGCAGGTCGCTCGACCCGACCGAAGTCACGAAACGGGCGACGCCGACACGGGCGAGGGCCGGAAGAACCCCCGCGAGGGTGCTGATCGGGCTCTGCGCGGGCTGGCCGATGGGCAGCACGGGCTGGCCGATGGGCAGCACGGGCGTCGCGTGCGGCGCCCGACGATCATCGCCGGGTCCTCGCCGTCCTGGCCCATCTGCGGGGCTGATCCGCCGGGCCCTCCTCGGCGCCCGCGGGATGAACCACATTGACCGGGACGTGTCGCTCCACCCCGCAGGCTGGTACGTTGACGGAACATGGCAAGCCTGCTGCTCGAGACAAAGCTCTACACCCCGAGGCCGCGACGCGGCCTGGTGGCACGCCCACGGCTGAGCGAGCGCCTGCGCCGTGGAGCCGAGTCGAAGCTGACGCTCATCTCCGCCCCGGCCGGGTTCGGCAAGACGACGCTGCTGGCCGAGTGGCTGGCAGCCGCTCCGGCGGGTCGACAGGGTGCGGCGTGGCTTTCCCTCGATCACGGTGACAACCAGCCCGGGTTGTTCTGGATCTACCTGATCACCGCGCTGCAGACGGTGGCGCCGGGGGTCGGCGCACGTGGGCTCGCCAGCCTCCAGGGGCCGCAGCCAGCGCCAGTCGAACTGATCCTCGCAACGCTGCTCAACGAGCTCAGCGCCGTGCCGAACGATGTCGTGCTGGTGCTCGACGACTATCACGTGGTCAACGCGCACGACGTCCATGAGGGGTTGGCGTTCCTCCTGGAGCATCTGCCCCCGCAGGTGCACCTCGTGATCGCAACCCGCGCCGACCCGGCGCTGCCGCTCGGCCGCCTGCGGGCGCGAGGCGAGCTCGTCGAGGTCCGCGCCGTGGATCTGCGCTTCACCCTGGACGAGGCCGACGCATACCTCGATGGGGTGATGGGGCTCGATCTCACCGCTCTCGATGTCGCCGCGCTGGAGGGCCGCACCGAAGGCTGGATCGCCGCCCTCCAGCTCGCGGCGCTCTCGATGCAGGGACGCGACGATGTCGCCGGCTTCATCGCGGGCTTCGCGGGGGACGACCGCTACATCGTCGACTACCTGGTCGAGGAGGTCCTGCACCGTCAACCCGAGGCTGTCCGGAGCTTCCTGCTGGAGACCTCCATCCTGGGCCGGCTGAGCGGGTCCCTGTGCGACGCGGTCACCGGCCAGGACGGCGGCAAGGCCATGCTCGAGGAGCTGGACCGCGCGAACCTGTTCCTGGTTCCGCTCGACGACCGCCGCCAGTGGTATCGCTACCACCAGCTCTTTGCCGACGTGCTGCGAGCGCGCCTGCTCGACGAGCGGCCCGACCGGGTGCCGGACCTGCACCGGCGGGCGACCGAGTGGTACGAGCGGAATGGCCAGCGGTCCGAGGCCATCCGCCATGCGCTTGCCGCCGAGGACCTCGAGCGAGCCGCGGACCTGGTCGAGCTTGCGATCCCGGCGATGCGCCAGAGTCGACAGGAGGCCACGATCCGTCGCTGGCTCGAGGCGCTCCCGCACAGCCTGATCCAGGCCCGGCCCGTGCTCAGCGTTCACTACGCCGGGGCGCTCCTGCAGTTCGGCCAGCTCGAGGGCGTGGAAGTGCGCCTGCGGGATGCCGAACGGAGGCTGGACACCGCGACCGGGGGACGGGAGGGACCGAACGCCGAGTTGACGGCGTTGGTCGTCGTCGACGAGGAGGAATTTCGGCGTCTCCCGAGCGCGATCGCCCTCTACCGTGCCGCCCTGGCCCTCGCAGCCGGCGATGTGGCCGGCACCGTGAGATACGCTCGACGCGTGCTCGACCTCGCACCCGAGGACGACCACCTGATGCACGGTTCAGCAGCGGGGCTCCTGGGACTCGCGGATTGGACGACGGGGGACCTCGAGGAGGCGCACCGGCTATACACCGATTGCACGGCGAGCCTGGAGAAGGCCGGGTACATCTCGGACATCATTGGTTGTGCAATCTCTCTGGCTGACATCCGGATTGCGCAAGGTCGTCTCCGCGAGGCGATGACCACCTATGAGCGGGGATTGCAGCGTGCGACAGAACCGGGCGCGCCCCTCCTGCGGGGAGCCGCGGACATGCACGTGGGCATGGGCGGACTCTCCATCGAACGGAATGATCTTGATGCCGCCCGGCAGCACCTGCTGACGAGCTATGAATTGGGCGAGCACGCCGCTCTGGAGCAGAACGCGTATCGCTGGCGTGTGGCCACGGCTCGGCTGCGCGCGGCCGAGGGAGACCTGGGCGGCGCGCTCGACCTCCTCGATGAGGCAGGCCGCCAGTACGTGAGTGACTTCCTTCCCATCGTCCGGCCTATTGCCGCGCTGAAGGCGCGGATCTGGGTCGCGCAGGGCCGCTTGGACGAAGCGCTGGGATGGGCCCGTGAGCGGGGTCTGTCGGCCGGGGACGATCTCAGCTACCTGCGCGAATTCGAGCACGTCACGTTCGCGAGGGTGTTGCTCGCCCGGTCGACGCAAGACCGTGTCGACGGCTCCGTGCGTCAAGCGGTGGAACTCCTGGAGCGTCTCCTGCACGCGGCCGAAG
>JADGOR010000133.1 GCA_017882855.1 Cellulomonas sp.
CGGCGGCAACGTCGCGATGGACACCGCCCGGACGGCTCGCCGCCTCGGTGCCGCGTCCGTGACGGTGGCGTACCGGCGCGGCCGCGCGGAGATGCCGGCGCACCACGTGGAAGCCGACGACGCCGAGCGCGAGGGCGTGGCCTTCAGCTTCCAGGTCGCGCCCGCCGAGGTCCTCGGCGACGAGCACGGCGCGGTGAGCGGCCTGCGCTGCACCCGCATGACGCTCGGCGCGCCTGACACGTCCGGCCGGCGCCGCCCCGAGCCGGTCCCGGGCAGCGAGTTCGTGCTCCCCTGCGAGATCGTCATCGGCGCGATCGGCATGACCGCGGACACCGGCGCGTTCGCCAGCCACGTCCCGACAAACGCGAACGGCACGCTCCAGGCCGACGCGACGTCCCGCCAGACCGGCCTTCCGTATGTCTTCGCGGCCGGCGACGTGGTCAACGGGGCGACCGACATCACGCGCGCGGTCGGTGAAGGCCGCCGGGCCGCCCACATGATCGATCGCTGGCTGACCGGCGGAACCCTCGACGGGTTCGACGACCGGCTCCCCGTGGTCGACAAGGCACAGGTCATCGCGCGCCAGAAGGCGTACGCGGTCCGCGCGTCCCTGCCGAACGGGACGACCCTCGTTTCGAACCCGACTGACTTCTCCGAGGTGGAGGCCCCGCTGACCGAGGCAGAGGCGCGCGGGGCGGCGGGCCGCTGTCTCGACTGCGCCGTATGCAGCGAGTGCGGGGAGTGTGTCGACGCGTGCCCGGTCGACGGGTGCATCGATCTCCATGCGCGCCACGAGAAGCTCGAGGTCGAGGTCGGCGCCGTAGTCGTTGCCACCGGGTTCAAGCTCTTCGCGGCGGACCTCAAGCCCCAGTACGGCTTCGGGACCTACAAGAACGTCATCACGGGCATGCAGATGGACCGCCTGCTGGCGCCGACGCGGCCGTTCAACACGATCCTGCGGCCCGGCGACGGCAAGGTGCCCGAGCGCATCGCCTACATCCTGTGCACAGGCTCGCGCGACGAGACGGTGAACAACCCGCTCTGCTCGAAGTTCTGCTGCATGTACTCGATCAAGCAGAACCAGCTGCTGATGGGTGCCCTCCCGCTTGCCGACGTGACGGTCCACTACATGGACATCCGGGCCGCCGGCAAGCGCTACAACGAGTTCTACGAGCAGGCGAAGTCCATGGGCGCGACGTATGTCAAGGGCAGGGTCGCGAAGATCACCGAGAAGGACGACGGCAACCTGGTCCTCCGCTACGAGGACATCGAGAACGGCGGGACGCTGGTCGAGGCCGAGTACGACCTGGTCGTCCTGGCGGTCGGCGTCCAGCCCAACAGCGACGCCCAGGGGCTCTTCCCGGTCGGCGAGCTGGCCGTGGACGAGTTCCAGTACGTCGCGGAGCCGAACGAAGACCTCGATCCCGGGGCGACCAGCATCCCCGGGGTGTACGTGGCCGGCGCCGCCTCCGGCGCCAAGGACATCGCCGATTCGATCCTCCACGCGGGGTCGACGGTCGCCCAGGTGGCGGCGCACCTCGAGCGTGCCCGCCTCGAGAGCGTCGAGGTGCCGGCATGAGCGAGCCAGAGCTCGACGGCGCGGCCCTCGGCGCCGGCTCCGGCGTCACCCCGGTCGCCGGTGAGACGGCCCCCGCCCCGCGGCGGATCGGCGTCTACGTCTGCCACTGCGGCGGCAACATCTCGGACTACGTCGACGTGGCGAAGGTCGTCGAATCCGTCCAGGGCGACGGCGACGTCGCGGTGGCGCGGACGGCGATGTTCGCCTGCTCGGACTCCTCGCAGCAGGAGATGATCGAGGACATCCAGGCGAACAACCTCGACGGCCTGGTCGTCGCCTCGTGCTCGCCGAAGCTCCACACGTTCACCTTCCGCGCCGTCGCGACGCGGGCAGGGCTCAACCCGTACGAGTACTCGCAGGTCAACATCCGCGAGCAGTGCTCGTGGATCCACAGCGACGATCCCAAGGGCGCGACCGACAAGGCGATCGGCCTCGTCGAGGCCGGGATCGCGCGGACGCGCCTGACCGAGCCCCTGGTGCCGATCGTGGTGGAGACTACGCCGAAGACGCTCGTCATCGGCGGCGGGATCGCCGGCCTGCGGGCCGCCATCGGGCTCGCCGACATCGGCCTCGAGGTGGTCGTCGTCGAGCGCGAGCTGACGCTGGGCGGCTGGGTCGGCCGGTTCGGCGAGATGTACCCGCACGGCAAGGACGGGCGCTCCCTGATCGCGGGCCTCGTCGCGGAGATCAAGAAGCGCCCGGCGATCACGGTGCTGACGGGCGCCGACGTGGTCGGCAAGTCCGGGAGCTTCGGCAACTACGATGTCGAGGTGCGCGTCGGTGGCCCGGGCGCAGGGTCCATCTCCGTCCGCGTCGGCTCGATCATCGTCGCCACCGGCTTCGACTCCTACCAGCCTGACGCCGGCGAGTTCGGCTACGGCATCGACGGCGTCCTGACCCTTCCCGAGTTCACGGACCTGCTCGATCGCTCGACGGGGCCCCTGATGCACGGAGGGAAGCCGGTTCGCAGCGTGGTCTACGTCTACTGCGTCGGCAGCCGGCAGGCCGCGGACGGCGCGGGCGCCAACGAGTACTGCTCGCGCTTCTGCTGCACGGCGGCTGTCCATGCCTCCGTCCAGGCCGCCGGGCTGGACCCCGCGGCGCGCCAGTACCACCTCTACCGCGACATCCGCACGTACGGCAAGTACGAGACGATCTACACCCGGTCGCGTGAGCTGGGCTCGGTCTACATGAAGTTCCCCGACGACGAGCCACCCGCCGTCGCGCTGGGTCAGGACGGCCGGCTGGTCGTCACGGCTCGCGATCTCCTCACCGGGGGCGAGGAGCTGGCGATCCCGGCCGACCTCGTGGTCCTGGTGACCGGCATGGTCCCGCGCAAGAACGAGGAGCTCATCGGCGTCCTCAAGCTGCCGCTCGGGTCGGACGGCTTCTTCAACGAGATCCATCCGAAGCTGCGGCCGGTCGAGACGGTGGTGGGCGGCGTCCTCATCGCCGGAGCCTGTCAGGGTCCCAAGTCGTCGTCCGAGAGCGTTGCCTCCGGCCTGGCCGCGGTCACCCAGAGCGCGGCCATCCTCCGAAAGGGGTTCGCCGAGCTCGATCCGCTTGTCGCGACCGTGGACACCAATGCCTGCACGGCATGCGGGAAGTGCCTGGAGGCGTGTCCGTACGGCGCGATCGGGATGACGAGCCTCGACGGGCGCGAGGTCGCGGCCATCAGCGAAACCGGCTGCAAGGGCTGCGGCGGGTGCGTCCCGATCTGCCCGGAGGACGCGATCGACCTGCGCGGCTACACGGACGCCCAGGTCCGGGACCAGATCGACAGGCTCTTGGAGGTTCCGGTCGCATGAGCACGCTGAACAGATCGGTCCGCGAGGTCGTCCGGGAGGAGCCCGTCATGCGCGGGCGCATCCTGGCGGCCCTCGCTGACGGGCCACGAACGGTCCCCGAGATCGCGTCCACGATCGGTAGCCCCACGCACGAGGTGCTGTTCTGGGTGATGGGCATGCGTCGCTACGGCTGGCTGCGCGAAGTCAAGGCACCAGCCGAAGACGGCTATTTCCGATACCAGGCGGAGGACCGGGCATGACCGCGCTCCTGGACGTTGGGCTCTACGCGGAGCTCCAGAAGTTCGGGGCCGCCGACGTCTCGGCCTGCTTCTCCTGCGGGACATGCACGGCGACCTGTCCGCTGGTCACCGACGACGCCACGTTCCCGCGGCGGATGATCCGCTACGCCCAGGTGGGCCTGCGCGACAGGCTGCTGTCGAGCAAGGAGCTCTGGACGTGCTACGCCTGCGGCGAGTGCTCGGAGACCTGCCCGACGCAGGCTGAGCCAAGCGAGTTCATGGCCGCCGCGCGGCGCTACGCGATCGGCAGCTACGACCGGACCGGCCTGGCCCGGACGATGTACACGCGGCCGGTCCTCGGGACCGTCATCGCGGTCTTCCTGGCGGCCTTCTTCGCGCTCTTCATGGCGGCGGGCCACGGGGTCCAGGCCACAGGATCGCTCGATCTCTTCGGGTTCGTGCCCGAGGACCTGATCCACACCACGGGCATCATCGTGATGGCGATCGTCGCGCTGGCCGGCCTCGCCGGCATCGTGACGATGGCACGCCAGGTCGGCCGTGCCGAGGGCGTCGGCTGGCGCACGGTCGCCGGCAGCCGGGCCGCGGTCGGTCGCTCCCTGGGCGCGGCGTGGGAGGCGATCGGGATCGAGTCGCTCGGTCAGCGGCGGTACCGCGCCGACTGCGACGC
>JADGOR010000134.1 GCA_017882855.1 Cellulomonas sp.
ACCGCGCCGGTTGCCACAGATCGACGACCGCCGCTGAGATGCCGGTGAGCTGTGTGAGCTCGATGAGCGCACACAGCCCGAGCGCGATCGCGCCCGAGGGCTCCGGCGCCGACAGCGGGCTCTTGCCACGCCCCCCTCCGCACCAGGGGCATGAACAGTCTCGGGATGCGCATGCTGTCGGTCATCGGTAGCTCACGGCATCCTCCAGGCGACCTGCCGCGGTCAGCTCGTCGAGGCGGTCTGGACGCCCTCGGGCATGAGACGGCGGGCGCTGTCGACGATGAGTGGCACGTCGAACAGCGCCAGCAGCTCCCGCGCGACCCACGCCATCGACAGCCACAACCTGGCCGATACTGGCGTTGGGCAGTAGCGTCGCGACACCTTCTGGGTCGCACACCGGAACTACGCGGCGCTCCCCTGTTCGGCGATCGGTATTGGGCTTCGGAAGCCGCGTAGGGCTTCAGCGAGTCCTACCCGAGTGGGAGTTGAAAGGCGAAGGAGTCTGAGCAGGCCGCGCCGTCCCAGACCGTTTGGGCCTGAGGTGCGGGATGCAAGCCATTGCCGGGTCCGGTCATGACCCGCGTGACGCGAGAGCCTCCGGCTGGCGCGCCCCTCGTCGCAACCAGGCGACGGCGGCGAGCCCGCCGAGCAGCGTCATCGCGGGCATCGCGACCGCCATCGTCGGCAGCTGCCAGAGCGCGGGAACGACCAGCTGGTCGGAGGTGGCCGAGAGCTCGACGGCGTACTCACCAGGGCCGACCTGCGCGGCCGAGCCGTAGACGGCGTAGAACGGCCCCTCCCACGCCCACAGCGACCAGAAGACAGCCACCGCGATCACGGGGACGAGGCGCGCGCCTTTGGCCAGCAACGCAGCCACCGCGCCGCCCACCGCGCCGGCCAACAGCAGCGCCGCACCGCGCCAGATCGTCCCCACAAGCACGTCTCGGGGTTCGGGGGAGAGCCTGCTGTCGTAGAACCCGCCGAGTCCGATGCCCCACGCGACCACCGCGGTGACCGTCCACGCCCCCAGCACGCCGAGCACCACGAACCAGAGGTGGGGCCTCAAGTCGTGCCACACCAGGGGTGGCAGCGCACGCGCCACCTGTCCTCGATACCAGCGCCCGGCCGGCCGCTCACCTTGCGCTACGGCGCACCTCGCTCGTCCCTCGGCGAGGTCGCCGAGCACCTCGTCCTCGTCGGCCTCCGCGACGAGTCCCGCAAGCACGAGCTCGGCCAGGCCTTCGCGCGTGCGCGCGACGTCATGCCTTGCATCCGGGTGCTGGTTCATGCCTGCCCCCACTGCGGCTCGCCGGTCCACCGCAGCATGGTGCGCTCACGCTCGGCTGCAAGGACCGTTCGCGCCGCCGCAGTCAGCCGGTACTGACGCCGTGATCGTCCGCCACGTATCGGCAGGGGCTCGGTGGTCCGCGAGGACAGCAGCCCCTTGACCTCGAGCCGCGACAGGGTCGTGTAGATCGCGCCGACCGAGTACTGCCGACCCCGTGCCCCGCTCACCTCGTCAAGGACGAGCAAACCGTAGGCCTCGTCATCGTGCCGCGCGACGGCGAGCAGCACGTCGACCTCCAACGCTCCTGGCACTCTCATAGTTCTATTGTGTCAAACAAATATCTGACCTGCAAGACAACTGCGCGCGACGACCCGATCTGTCGATGCGCGACGGGCACGCCTCGATCGGCGGTGATGGTGCGCGCCGGGTCGGCCGAGCGAACCTCCTCGAAGCTGCCCGGGGTTCGCCGATCCCACAGGGGCCGGGCGCCGCGGTCGCGGATCCCAGTCGCCAGGCAGAGCTCGGGGCGTTCCAGGTCAGTGCCAGGTCAGCGAGAACCCCGTAGCGGCGGATTCAACCAGACGTCCTGCCCGATGCTGGTTGAATCGACCCAGGCGATGCCGACGGAGACCGCGCGGGCGGCCCGCCGCACAGAGGGAGGCACGATGAGCATGGCCACGAGGACGGACACCCGGTCGCCTGCGTTGCACGTTGCCGACAGCCACGACCTGATCCGCGTGCACGGCGCGCGCGTGAACAACCTCAAGGACGTCAGCCTCGAGATCCCGAAGCGCCGGCTGACGGTGTTCACCGGCGTCTCCGGCTCGGGCAAGAGCTCGCTGGTGTTCGACACGATCGCCGCGGAATCGCAGCGGATGATCAACGAGACCTACAGCACCTTCGTGCAGGGGTTCATGCCGACGCTGGCGCGGCCGGACGTCGACGTCCTCGACGGGCTGACCACCGCGATCATCGTCGACCAGGAGCGGATGGGGGCCAACGCCCGCTCGACGGTCGGCACCGCCACCGACGCCAACGCGATGCTGCGCATCCTGTTCAGCCGGCTCGGGCAGCCGCACATCGGCTCGCCGCAGGCGTTCTCCTTCAACGTCGCCTCGATCAGCGGAGCGGGCGCGGTGACGATGGAGCGCGGCGGGCAGACCGTCAAGGAGCGTCGTACCTTCAGCATCACCGGCGGGATGTGTCCGCGCTGCGAGGGCCGGGGCTCCGTCACCGACATCGACCTGCCTGCGCTCTACGACGACAGCAAGTCCCTCAACGAGGGTGCGCTCACCATCCCCGGGTACAGCATGGACGGCTGGTATGGCCGCATCTTCAGCGGCTGCGGCTTCTTCGACCCGGACAAGCCGATCCGCGAGTTCACCAAGCGGGAGCTCCACGACCTGCTGCACAAGGAGCCGACCAAGATCAAGGTCGACGGCATCAACCTGACCTATGAGGGGCTGATCCCGAAGATCCAGAAGTCGATGCTCTCGAAGGACGTCGAGTCGTTGCAGCCGCACATCCGTGCCTTTGTGGAGCGGGCGGTCACCTTCATGACGTGCCCCGACTGCGGCGGCACCCGGCTGTCCGAGGCGGCCCGGTCGTCGAAGATCGACGGGATCAGCATCGCCGACGCGTGCGCGATGCAGATCAGCGACCTCGCCGCGTGGGTCGGCGGCCGTCGGGAGCCGTCCGTGGCGCCGCTGCTCGAGGCGCTGCGGCACACCCTCGACTCGTTCGTGGAGATCGGGCTGGGCTACCTCTCGCTCGACCGGCCGTCTGGCACGCTGTCGGGCGGCGAGTCGCAGCGCATCAAGATGATCCGCCACCTCGGCTCCTCGCTCACCGACGTCACCTACGTCTTCGACGAGCCGACGATCGGCCTGCACCCGCACGACATCGCGCGGATGAACAACCTGCTGCTGCAGCTGCGCGACAAGGGCAACACGGTGCTCGTCGTGGAGCACAAGCCGGAGATGATCGCGATCGCCGACCACGTCGTCGACCTCGGCCCCGGCGCCGGCACGGCGGGGGGCACCGTCTGCTTCGAGGGCACCGTCGAGGGGTTGCGGGCCAGCGGCACCCTCACCGGGCGGCACCTGGACGACCGCGCCTCACTGAAGCCGACGGTGCGGACGCCGTCGGGACTGCTGGAGGTGCGCGGCGCCACCGCCCACAACCTGCGCGACGTCGATGTCGACATCCCGCTCGGCGTGCTGGTGGTACTGACCGGTGTGGCCGGGTCGGGGAAGAGCTCGCTGATCCAGGGCTCGGTGGCCGGCCGGGACGGGGTGGTATCGGTCGACCAGGGCGCGATCAAGGGCTCGCGGCGCAGCAACCCGGCGACCTACACCGGGCTGCTCGACCCGATCCGCAAGGCCTTCGCGAAGGCCAACGGCGTGAAGCCGGCGCTGTTCAGCTCCAACTCCGAGGGCGCCTGCCCCAACTGCAACGGCGCCGGCGTCGTCTACACCGACCTGGCGATGATGGCCGGGGTGGCCACCGTCTGCGAGGTGTGCGAGGGGAAGCGGTTCGAGGCGTCGGTGCTGGACCACCACCTCGGCGGCCGCGACATCAGCGAGGTGCTCGCGATGTCGGTGACCGAGGCCAAGGAGTTCTTCGGCAGCGGTGCGGCGCGCACGCCGGCCGCGCAAACCATCCTCGACCGGCTCGCCGACGTCGGGCTCGGCTACCTCAGCCTCGGCCAACCGCTCCCCACGCTGTCCGGCGGCGAACGGCAGCGGCTCAAGCTGGCCACCCAGATGGCCGAGAAGGGCGCCGTCTACGTCCTCGACGAGCCGACCACCGGCCTCCACCTCGCCGACGTCGAACAGCTGCTCGGCCTGCTCGACCGGCTCGTCGACTCCGGCAAGTCGGTCATCGCCATCGCGCACCACCGGGCGGTCATGGCGCACGCCGACTGGATCATCGACCTCGGCCCCGGCGCCGGCCACGACGGCGGCCGGATCGTCTTCGAGGGCACCCCCGCCGACCTCGT
>JADGOR010000135.1 GCA_017882855.1 Cellulomonas sp.
CTCACCCTCACCGTGACGATCCTCGGCATCCCCCCGGCGGTCACCCCGCTATTCAAGGCGATCGTCGTCATCGCGGTCTGCCTCATGCAGTCCCCGGTGGTCCGGACGAAACTTGCGTCCCGGCGACGCGTGCCCGTCATCGCCCCTGTGCCTGCGGAGGTGGCTGCCTGATGACCGCTCAAGACGTCCGTCCGACGGCGCGCCCTGCGGTCCCTGCGCCGGCCCAGCGCCGACGGCTTGATGTGTCGCGGGTGCTGCGCGCGGTACGCATCGACCGGCGATTCCTGCCCGTCGTGGGCACGCTCGTCGTGCTGCTGCTGATGTTCACGGTCGGCGGCGCCCGTTACGAGAACTTCCTTTCGGGTCGCGTGGTCTCCAACCTCTTCATCAACAACTCCTACCTCATCGTGCTAGCGGTTGGCATGACCTTCGTGATCATCACGGGCGGCATCGACCTCTCCGTGGGAGCGGTCGTCGCGCTCGCCGGGATCACGGCGGCCTCGCTGTTCCAGAGCGGCTGGCCCGCGTTCGTGGTCATCCCGCTGGTGATCCTCATCGGGTCGGCGCTCGGGCTGGTGGTCGGTGTCATGGTCCATGTGTTCGAGATCCAACCGTTCATCGCGACCCTCGCCGCGATGTTCCTCGCGCGCGGGCTCTGCTACGTCATCAGCCTCTCGTCGATCCCAATCACCAACCCCACCATCGTGTGGCTGTCGAGCACCCGCATCGCGATCGGCGACACATGGTCGATCACCCCCAGCGGGATCATCGCGCTCGCGGTCGTGGCGGCGGCGTTCTTCGTGCTGCACTACACCCGGTTCGGGCGGACCGTCTACGCGATCGGCGGCGGCGAGAGCTCGGCCATCCTGATGGGCCTGCCGGTCGCGCGGACGAAGGTCCTCGTGTACGTCATCAGCGGAACCTGCGCGGGGATCGGCGGGTTCCTCTTCACGGTCTTCTCCCGGTCCGGCTACTCGCTGACCGGCGTCGGCATGGAGCTCGACGCCATCGCGGCCGTCGTCATCGGCGGCACGCTCCTGACCGGCGGCAGCGGCTTCGTGATCGGCTCGGTCCTCGGCGTGCTGGTGCTCGGGCTCATCCAGACGATCATCACGTTCCAGGGCACGCTGAGCTCCTGGTGGACGAAGATCTTCATCGGCGTGCTGCTGCTGATCTTCGTGGTCCTGCAGCGCGTCCTGATCGTGAAGCGACGGTGAGCCGCGCGGGCCGGTAGCGGGCCGCCTCGTCGGTGGCGTCACGCGCGTTCCTGGCCCAGTTCGGCAGTTGCAATTCCATCCGCACCTCCCCAGGCAACCCGACCGCGGCGCGAGGCCGTCGCGCCGCTCGGCGTGCACCGCCGCCCGCGGTGCGGTGCACTTGACTCGTGGCACGAGTGGTCTGGTCGCCCGCGATGGGGGACATGGATTTCGGGGCGGGGCATCCGATGGCGCCCGTCCGCTTGGGCCTGACCATCGGTCTGTCCCGGGAGCTGGGCCTGCTCGACCACCCCGACGTCGAGGTGGTCGGCGCGGCTCCGGCGGGCGACGACCTGCTCGCGACGGTGCACACCCGCGAGTACATCGCGGCGGTGCGAGCGGCATCGGCGGACGGGACGGTCGATGGCGCCTACGGCCTCGGAACGAGTGACGTGCCGGTCTTCCCCGGAATGCACGAAGCCGCGGCGCGCGTGGTCGCCGCGAGCACCGACGCCGTGCTCGCGATCTGGTTCGGTGAGGTGGACCACGCGGTGAACATCTCCGGCGGGCTGCACCATGCCATGCCGGACCGGGCATCCGGCTCCTGCGTCTACAACGACCCGGCGGTCGCGATCCGGTGCTTGATCGATGCCGGCGCGGAGCGGGTGGCATACATCGACCTCGATGCGCACCACGGCGACGGCGTCGAGCGGGTGTTCTGGGACGATCCTCGGGTCCTGACGGTCTCGGTCCATCAGAGTCCGGACACCCTCTTTCCTGGAACCGGCCGGGCGCAGGACACGGGTGGCCCGCAAGCCCGCGGGACCAAGGTCAACCTGGCCCTGCCCGCCGGCACGGCCGATGCCGCGTGGCTGCGCGGTGTGTACGCGGTGGTCGACCCGGCCGTACGTGCGTTCGGGCCGGAGTTCGTGATCAGCCAGCACGGGTGCGACGTGCACGCCGCCGATCCGGAAGCGGACCTGGCGGTCTCCGTCGGTGCCCAGCGCGCCGCGATGGACCTCGTGCACTCGCTCGCGCACGAGGTCGCTGACGGGAGGTGGCTGGCGCTGGGTGGTGGCGGGTACGCCATCGTGGATGTCGTCCCGCGAGCGTGGTCGCAGCTCATCTCGGTCGTGACGCACCGGCCGATCCCACCGGGGACGCCCGTCCCTGAGGGCTGGCGGGACCTGTTGCGAGAGCACTTCGGCCGTCCCGGCCCGGCGTCGATGTCCGACGGCGCCACGCCCGTCTTCCGGCCGTGGTCCGATGGCTTCGACCGGAGCGACCCGGTCGACGCCGCCGTCATCGCGACTCGAACGGCGACCTTTCCTGCCCTGGGGATCCTGTCGATCCTCGAGTGAGGACGAGGCTGGAGCAGGGGCGGTGTCGGCCGCGCCCCGTAGATCGGGGCGAATCGGACTGCATGGTGCGCATTTCACCCCTTTCACTCCAGCCACGACAGCCCCTAGAGTGTGTTCGCTGCGCGGATAGCGGGACCCGATCCGGCATCAGCCAACTGCAGACCGCGCCGGTCACGCCCGGCCACGAGTGAGGATGGACGACGATGACGAGTGACCGCGGCCCGATGCGTTCGCGCTTCCTGACGGTGGCCGAAGTCGCAGAGATCATGCGCGTCTCGAGGATGACGGTCTACCGACTCGTCCATTCGGGTGAAATGCCCGCTGTTCGGGTCGGTCGATCGTTCCGGGTGCCTCAGGACGCCGTCGACGCCTACCTGAGCACGGCCTTCATCGACGGAGAACGCCTCTCCTCCTAGAGGCGGTAGGGTGAGGGCGGACTTCCCCGAGCGCGTGTGTACGAGGTGCGCTGCGCAACCAACCGATCGACATTGTGAGGACCCGTGGGCTCAGTCATCAAGAAGCGACGCAAGCGCATGGCCAAGAAGAAGCACCGCAAGCTGCTTCGCAAGACTCGACACCAGCGTCGCAACAAGAAGTGAGACCAGGCCCGGCAGCTGCCGGGCCTGAGTCGTCTCCGGGTGGGTGCGGCGTACGCGGGGAGCGCGGCGGTCGTCGGGAACCGCTCAGCCGCCCGGGAACATCCGCCGGAGCGACCGCCAGACGAGCGTGAGCACCCACAGCAGTCCTGCGGCCGCCGCGGTGTTCGCGCCTCGGCGGGCGGCTCGGCGTCGGCCCCGGAACTCCCGGACGGGCCAGCCCACGGAGGCGGCATAACGGCGCAAGCGCGAGTCCGGGTTGATCGCACACGGGTGCCCGACCACCGAGAGGATGGGGACATCGTTCGTCGAGTCGCCGTAGGAGTAGCAGCGCGAGAGATCCAGGCCCTCGCGCTCCGCGAGCTGGCGAACGGCCTCCGCCTTCGCCTCGCCGTGCATCATGTCCCCGATCAGCCGACCGGTGTAGAAGCCGTCCTTGTGCTCGGCGATCGTGCCGAGCGCACCCGTCGCGCCGAGACGCCGCGCGATCAGCTCGCCGATCTCGCGCGGGCTCGCGGTCACCAGCCACACCTGATGGCCGGCGGCCAGGTGCCCGTCGAGGAGCGCCCGGGTCCCGGGGAAGATGCGCAAGGAGAGGACCTCGTCATAGATTTCCTCGCCGACCACCGCGATCTCGGCGACGGACCGCCCCTCGACGATGGACAGCGCGCGGGAGCGGACCTTGTTGATCTCGTTCTTGTTCTCGCCGAACAGCAGGTACCGCACCTGGTGCCAGCCGAAGCGCACGATGTCGAGCGTGGTGAAGAAGCCACGGCGGCGAAGGCCGCGGGCGATGTGGAACGCGCTGGCACCACGGATGATCGTGTTGTCCACGTCGAAGAACGCCGCCGTCTCACCGGCAGCGCCCAGGGCAGGCCGGATCGACTCGGGCACGTTCTCCACTGTAACGAGCCTGCGTAGGGTTGGCGTCATGGCCGAACCGTCCGAGCCGCGCGTCGCCTTGTACACCCGACCAGGGTGCCACTTGTGCGGCCCAGCGCGTCAGATCGTGCGCTCGTTGTGCGCGGAGCTGGACGTCGACTGGGTGGAGCGATCGATCGCGGACGATCGCGAGCTCACGGTCGACTACGGCGAGCTGATCCCGGTTGTCACGGTCGACGGCGT
>JADGOR010000024.1 GCA_017882855.1 Cellulomonas sp.
TCACGGCGTTGCCACCTCGACGTCGACGCACGCGGCCGTCGCACCGTCCAGGGCGAGCCGGCCGGCACCCGTCGCAACGACGCGGCCACCGAACGCGGCACGCTGGACAACCCGGACCGTTCCGCCCGGGCGCAGCCCGATCTCCCGCATCCGCAAGGCCGCGTCGGCCTCGAAGCGGACTGCGCGGACGAGGACATCCGTGTCGAGCGGGCAGTCCCTGAGGGTCACCCACCGAGCGTATGAGTAAGGACAGGCTTACCTATGGGACCCAGGTCCCAGGTGGCCCGGCACCCTCGAGGACGGAACCGGTGCGCTGCCCTGGCGCGGGCCCGGACCACCGGGCAGAGAATCGGCCTGAGCACCACCCCGGGTGGTGCTCAGGCCGACGATGTCAGGTACGCCGACTCATGCCGGCGTACCGGTCAGCGGGAGTCGGACCCTGCCGACAGGATGGTCGCGCGGCCTGCCTCGAGCCGGGCCACCGGCACCCGGAACGGCGAGCAGGACACGTAGTCGAGCCCGGCCGCGTCGAAGAACTTGATCGACTCGGGGTCGCCGCCATGCTCGCCGCAGACGCCGATCTTGAGCCCGGGCTTGGTCGCCCGGCCCTCGTCGACGGCAAGCTTGACCAGCCGCCCGACACCCCGGTCGATCGTCTCGAACGGGGAGATCGTGAGCACGCCGTTGTTCAGGTACTCACCGAAGAACGCGCCCTCGACGTCGTCGCGGGAGAAGCCCCACGTCGTCTGGGTGAGGTCGTTGGTGCCGAACGAGAAGAAGTCGGCAGCCTCGGCGATGCGACCGGCGGTCAGGGCCGCGCGCGGCAGCTCGATCATGCAGCCGATCGGGATGTCGAGCTCGATGCCGGTCTCCTTCGAGACCTGGGCGATGATCTTCTCGCCCTCGTCCCGCACCAGGTGCAGCTCCATCACGGAACCGATGAGCGGGACCATGATCTCCGCCCGTGGCTTCCCGCCGTCCTTGATCCGGGCCGCCTGCGCCTCCGCGATGGCCCGCATCTGCAGAGCGAACAGGCCGGGGATGGTCAGGCCGAGACGCACGCCACGGAGGCCGAGCATCGGGTTCGCCTCGTGCATCTTGTGCACGGCGCTCAGCAGCTTGAGGTCGTCCGCGTTCTCCTCGCCACGCTCCTTGGCCAGCGCGACCTTGACCGACAGCTCGGTGAGGTCGGGCAGGAACTCGTGCAGCGGCGGGTCGATCAGCCGGATGGTGCACGCCAGGCCATCCATCTCGCGGAGGATCCCGATGAAGTCGTCGCGCTGCAACGGGAGCAGGGCGGACAGGGCGGCGTCGCGAGAGGCGTCGTCGTCGGCCAGGATCATCCGCTCGATCATCACGCGGCGGTCGCCGAGGAACATGTGCTCGGTCCGGCACAGGCCGATGCCCTGGGCACCCAGGGAGCGAGCACGGCGCGCGTCCTCGGGGGTGTCCGCGTTGGCGTTCACCTTGAGCCGGCGCACCTTGTCGGCGTGCTGGAGGATCCGGTCGACGGCCCGGACCAGGTCAGCCTGGTCCACGTCCGCCTCCGGGACCTCGGCGATGGCGGCATCGAGACCGTCCTCGAGGTAGCGAACCACCGGGGAGGCCACGACGGGGACCTCGCCGTAGAAGACCTCACCGCTCGAGCCGTCGATGGCGATGATCTCGCCCTCGCGGACCACGCGGTCGCCGACGCGGAACTCCCGCGCCACCGGGTCGACCTCGATCTTGTCGGCACCGACGACGCAGGTGGTGCCCATGCCACGCGCCACCACGGCGGCGTGCGACGTCTTGCCGCCCCGCGAGGTGAGCACGCCGACCGCGGCGATCATGCCACCGAGGTCGTCCGGGTTCGTCTCGCGGCGGACCAGGATGACCTCCTTGCCCTGAGCGGCCCACTGCTGGGCGGTCGGCGAGTCGAACACGGCCATACCGACAGCGGCGCCCGGGGAGGCAGCCATCGCCTTCGTGAGCAGGGTGCGCTTCGCCTTCGCGTCGAACTGGGGGAACATCAGGTTGTTGAGCTGCTCACCGGTGACCCGCTCGAGCGCCTCGTCCATCGTGATGAGGTCCTCGTCGACGAGCTGGCCGGCGATCCGGAACGCAGCCGCGGCGGTGCGCTTGCCGACTCGCGTCTGCAGCATCCACAGCTTGCCCTTCTCCACCGTGAACTCGATGTCGCACAGGTCGCGGTAGTGCGTCTCGAGCTGACGCATGATCCCCTTGAGGTCGTCGTACGACTTGGGGTCGAGCTCGTCGAAGTCGGCCAGCGAGAGCGTGTTGCGCACGCCCGCGACGACGTCCTCGCCCTGCGCGTTCGGCAGGTAGTCGCCGTAGTCGCCGGTGCGGCCGGTCGAGGGGTCACGGGTGAAGCAGACACCCGTCCCGGAGGTCGAGCCGAGGTTGCCGAACACCATGGTCACGATGTTGACGGCCGTGCCCAGATCGTTGGAGATCCGCTCCCGGCGCCGGTAGAGCCGCGCCCGGTCGGTGTTCCACGACTCGAAGACGGCGATGATCGCGAGGTCGAGCTGCTCACGGGGGTGCTGCGGGAACTCGCGTCCGGTCTTCTCACGCACGATGCCCTTGAACGTCTCCACCAGGGCCTTGAGGTCCTCGGCGTCGAGGTCGACGTCGTTCGTCACACCCTTGGCGGCCTTCGCGGCATCGAGCGCGTGGGCGAACTCGTCGCCGTCGATGCCGAGCACCGTCTTGGAGAACATCTGGATCAGCCGGCGGTAGGAGTCCCAGGCGAAGCGCTCGTTGTTCGCGTGCTTGGCCAGGCCCTCGACCGACGAGTCGTTGAGGCCGATGTTGAGGACCGTGTCCATCATGCCGGGCATCGAGAACTTGGCACCGGACCGCACCGAGACGAGCAGCGGGTCCTCGAAGTCACCCAGACCGCGACCGGCCTCGTCCTCGAGCTTCCGCAACGCCATGGTGACCTGGACCTTGAGGTCGGCCGGAGCGACGCCGTCGGCCATGTAGGCGCGGCAGGCCTCGGTGGTGATGATGAACCCGGGCGGGACCGGCAGCCCGAGGTTGGTCATCTCGGCGAGGTTCGCACCCTTGCCACCGAGCAGGTCCTTCTGGTCCTTGCTTCCTTCGCTGAAGTCGTAGACGTACTTGAGCACAGAAACCTCCGGGGGTTGGCACGAGCCCCGTTGCCCGCACCACTGGGGCCAGTCTCGCGTGTCCGGTGCAGGTGTGCACCGGGACCAAGGGCCCGCACTCACCTTACCGGTGCGGCCGACGACGCGATCCCGAGCTACCGCGCGGAGAAGTCGAGGTGGTGGTCGGCGACGGCGATCACGGTCCAGGCCCGGCCGTCAGCGCTGGAGAGCTGATACGTCGGCAGCAGGGTCTGCGAGCCGTCGGCCTGGGTGTAGAGCGTCAGGACGAGCTGGGCCTTGACGATCGTCACGTCCTCGAGCGGCCACGAGATGGCCGACCCGGGTGCCAGCAGCGGCGGAAGAGTCGGAGCAGGTACCGGCGAGACCGCCACTCCGCCCGATCCCGCCGTCGCCGTGCCGCCCGTAGCCGTGCCGCCCGCCGCCGTGCCGGGCGAAGCGACCTTGAGCCCGCCGGCACCGATCGCGACCCCGTTGTACCCGGCGCCGAACCGCGGGTCGCCCAACCTCGACACCGCGTCCTGCTCGCTCACGACGTCGTACGAGCCGAGCGACACGCGCGGGGCGAGCCAGCCGTCGAGCGACTGCACGCCAGCGGCGGCCAGGCTCAAATCCCACGAAGACCCGGTGCGCACGCCGTTCACCAGCTGGAAGGCGGAGACGTACGCGAGCGCGTCCTGGCCGCCGTCGGCGACCTCGAACGCGAAGGCGCCGACGTCGATGCCGAGGGAGGTGAGCACGGTCTTCGCCTTGGCGATGGCCGCGTCACCGGTCGGCGCGGCCGCCACGTCGCCCGGCACGCAGTCGGGGGGCTGAACGGGCTGCCCGACCCCGGCCGTGGGATTCGTCTTCTCGGGGACCGTCCCGGCGGAAGCAGCGGACGGCACGCTCGAGCCCTTGGCGACGCCGCCGCCGCACGCGAACGGGTCCTTGCTCGGGTCGTAGAACCGCAGGCTCGCCATGCCGTCCGGCTGGATCATCACCGACGGGCCGGTTCCGTCGGTCGCGCCGACGGTCCACGCTCCGTTCGCCAAGGTCGGCTGACCCTGGACGCCGAGCGCCGTCGCGATCTTCGCCGCCGACTCCTTCGAGAAGGCCGCGCGAGCGTCGTAGGTCCAGCCCTCGGCGGTGCCCGCGGCGGCGGCGAGGCCCTTGGCCTGGAAGACCGTCCGGCCGCCCCAGTAGCCGAACGACGAGTCGGCCGCTGACGGCCGCCCCGCCCCGCTCGCGCTCTGTGCGGCACCGCCGGGCGCGAGCGCCCCGGACACCGTGCCGGGCCCGGCACTCGCGGGCGCCGGGTTGCCCTTGCCCGCCAGGGTGGTGGACCCGGACGAGTGCTGGGTGCCGGTGCCGGCGTGCCCGACGGCGTAGCCCGCACCGCCGAACACCAGGGCACCGGCCGCGACGCTCGCCACCCGAACCAGCCAGGTCTTGTTCCGGCGCTCGCGGGCGACCGCCACCTCGTCGACGACGGCGCCAGGCTGCGCAGCGCGCTCCCGCGCCACCGCCCAGGTCCGTTCGAGATCGAGCTCGGCGCCGGCGGCCGGGTCGGCTGCGCGCAACCGCGCCATCACGTCATCGCTGTCCGCCGCGCCGGTGATCTTCTCGTTCATGGCTGCCTCCAGGGACACGAGCCCGCACCGGGCCCTCCACCCGTCATGTGTCGCGACGTCGCGCCGCCTTGCACCGATCGGGCGGCGGGATGTGACGCAGCGCGCGGACGTGACAGCGCGTTCGAGCGGTCGCGTCGGCCGGACGGGTCAAGCCGTCGCGCGGGCGGCCCAGACCTCGCGCAACCGATTGCGCGCCCGGGAGAGCGCGGCGTCGGCGCCACCTCGAGTGATCCCCAGCACATCGGCAAGCTGCTCACCATCGAGCCCGTCCCACGCATGCAGCACGAGGATGCGCCGGTCGCGGGAGCTGAGCTCCGCAAGCGCCGCGCGGAGCTCGTCGTCGGCGAGGACCAGGGTGGCCGGGTCGGCGTCGTCGATCTCGTCGGGGACGCGCTCGACCGGGATCGGCCGGCCTTTGCGCCGAGCATTCGCGAGGACGAAGCCGGCGGTCCGGTACAGCCACGCGAGCTCAGCGCCCTCGGGGACGTCCTCGCGGCGGCGCCAGGCAGTCGCGAGGACGTCGGCCGTCAGGTCTTCCGCATCGTCGCGCGGTCCGCGCCGGACGAAGTACCGGTAGATGGCCGTCGCGTGGGCGCGAAAGAGAGTGTCGAACCACGCGTCGTCACGCAGCGGCACGGATGCTCCCCAGACCTCGACCGACTACCTACCTGAACTGTGTCCCAGGCAACGAGGATCTTGCACGCGTGGCGCGCCGCATTCCCGGCCGGGTACCGATCGGGCGACGGAGCACCCGGTTCGGCGTCGTCGTGCGGCTAGCCGACGGGTGGTGGCGTGGGCGGTCCGTACGGTGCGGCGTTCGGCGGATACGGCTGCCCGGGATGACCATCAGGATGAGGACGAAGAGAAGGCGCGCCGGCCACGGGTCGAGGCCGAACCGCCGGCCCAGGCCCGCGCACACGCCGCCGAGCACTCGCCCGTCGAGGGGTCGGACCAGTCCTTGCTGGCGAAGGGATTCGTGGATGTCGGACACGGTGCAGTCTGCATTCTCGAGATGAGCGAGGTGGACACCTCTACGGTCGCCGACCGGGCCACCGCCTAGGCTCGTAGCCGATGCCGACACTCGAGGGAGCCCCACCGCCGACGGCTCGCACGCGCCTCGGCCGGCTGGTCGCGACGGCGCCGCGATGGGTCGTCGTCGCGATCTGCCTCGTGCTCGCGGGTTCGGCGGCGGGTGCGATCAGCCTCGCCGTGCACGCCCACGGGCCCCAGGATGCCGCAAGCGCGTTGGCGGCATCGCCGAGCGCGAGCGGCGAGGTGACGCTGCCGCCCACCGCACCCAGCTCGGCCTCGGCGACCTCGGCGCCGGCGACGCCCGCGCCGTCGTCCGTCCCGGCCGTCCCGCCCGCCACGCCCGCCGCGACCGCGACTCCCCCGGCGACGCCGTCCCCGGTCGCGACCTCGTCGCGCGCCGCTACCCCGCGGCCCAACCCCTGCCCGGGTGACGCGCCGTACACCGGACCGATCTTCGTGACGTCGACGCCGTCGGCGACCGGCAACGGGTCGAACGGCCACCTGCCCGCGTCGAAGCTCAGCCGGCTCCCGGCCTGGGCCAACGACACGATGGGCACCCCGCAGTACCTCCTCAAGAACGCGGCGGCCGCACTCATCCGCCTCGACGACGCCTTCGTCGCTCGGTTCGGCAGCTCCCTCGACATCGACCTGACCTACCGGTCCTACGCGGACCAGGTGGCGATCCGAGCCGCGCTCGGCACGATCGCCGCCGTGCCGGGGACCTCACGTCACGGCACCGGAGTCGCCCTGGACGTGCAGGAGTGGTCGTGCATCTACGGATTCGGCACCGAGAAGCGCGACTGGCTCGTTGCGAACGGCCCGAGCTTCGGCTGGGTGTCACCGGCCTGGGCCCGCGAGGGTGCGTCGAACCCCGAGTACTGGCACTACGAGTACGTGGGCTGAGTCGCCGGAGGCGGCCGGCGGCGGCGCCGCTGGCACCTTTCCCGAATGTGCAGGCGATTCCCAGGAAATTCCCAGTGGATTCGTGGATTCTCTACTCGTGACCTCCTCAGCCCGCATGGCCGCTGCAGCGGCAACCGCCTCGAAGGTGAACCGGACGACCTGGCGCGACCGGTTCCGCGAGACCGGTTGGGCCCTGCTGCCACTCCGCCTGTTCCTCGGAGTGACGTTCGTCTACGCAGGGCTCTACAAGTTGTACGACTCCAACTACCTGAGCGCGACGGCGCCCGGCGGCGTCAAGCGACAGATGCAGCTCGCGGCCACCTCGAGCCCGATCGGCGGGCTCATCCAGCACACGATCGAGCACTCCAGCATCTTCGGCTTGATGATCGCCTTCGGGGAGCTCGCCGTCGGGATCGGTCTGATCCTCGGCCTGTGGACCCGGATCGCCGCACTCGGCGGCATGGCACTGGCCTTCACCTTCTTGCTCACGGTCAGCTGGAGCACCCGCCCGTACTTCTACGGCCCGGACATCATCTACCTGCTCGCGTACACGCCCTTCGTTCTCGCCGGCGACGGCGGCGTCTTCTCGTGGGAGGCGGTGCTGCGCCGAGGAGCGCGGCTAGACCTCCGCCTGCCGGCGACGCCGATCGGTCCCGAGAGCCTAGCGACCCGGCTGGCGATCGATCGCCGCACGCTGCTGCGCACCGGCGGAGCGGCTGCCGCGGTCGGAGCGGCGGCACTGCTGATCGGCGGTATCGGCGTTGTCGCGAACCGGTCGGAGGGCGAGGGAGCCGCGCCCGGAGCCGCCCCGGCCCCGACGCCGACGCCTGGCTCGACCGGTAACGCCGCCGGCGCTCCCGCGGGCGCGACCCTGATCGGCGCTGCCTCGGCCATCGCGGTCGGTCGCTCGGTCAGCTTCACCGACCCGAAGAGTGGCGGGCCCGCGCTCCTGCTCCAGCCGAAGGCGGGTTCGTTCCTTGCCTACACGGCGGTCTGCACCCACCAGGGCTGCACGGTCTCGTACGAGGGCAGCCAGTTCGCCTGCCCGTGCCACGGTGCCACCTTCGATGCGACCACCGGAAACGTGACCGGCGGGCCGGCGCGAGGCCCCCTGACCAAGATCAACGTGCAAGTGGTCAACGGGCAGGTGTACGCGGTCTAGCTGACCGAAGACCACCTCGGCCGGCGCGAGAGCGTCAGCCGAGGTGCTTCTCGAACCAGTGGTCGACGTACTCGCCGCTCGTGAAGGGCGGCCTCTCGGCGTAGCCCTGGCTCGCGTACAGCGCGATCGCCTCGAGCAGGTCGCGTCGGGTGTCGAGCCGGAGCGAGTGCAACCCGCGCCGTCGTGCCTCGTCCTCCACGGCGACCATCAGCCGACGGCCGATGCCGCGGCGGCGGGACTCAGGCAGGACGTACATGTGCTTGACCTCGCCGACGCCCGGCTCGAGCTCCCGCAGGCCGATCCCGCCCACGACGCGGCCCTCGAGCCGCACGACGAGCCACGCACCACGCGGCGGGACGAGGTGCGGACTGGTGTACTCCTGGGCGGTCGCGGCGATCTCGGGCTCGGTGGCGTCACGGCCGAGGTGCCGCGAGGTGAGCTCGGTCCAGTAGGCCCAGAGCAGTGCGGCGCTCTCCGGGGTGCCCATCGGCTCGACCGTGACCGCGGCGTCCTCCGAGGTGCCACGAGTTGTGTCCGAGGTGCCACGAGCTGTGATGGGCGCGCCGTCGGTCGTCATGGCCCTCATGTTAGGCACGGCGACGGGGGCCGCGCCGATACCCTCAGGGACTGTGAAGCCGTTCCTGCTGCTGGCCACCCGGGCCGACGACGACGTCGCGGACCAGGAGTACGAGTCGTTCGCGCGGTTCGGCGGGCTCGAGCCGGGACAGCTGCGGCGGATCCGCCTCGAAGCCGGGCCGATGCCGGCGATCGACCTGGACGGCTACTCGGGCATCGTCGTCGGCGGCAGCCCATTCAATGCGAGTGACCCGGCCCACCAAAAGCCCGCCCTGCAGCGGCGGGTCGAGCGTGAGATGCACGAGCTCCTGGACGACGTCGTGGCGCGCGACTTCCCGTTCTTCGGCGCGTGCTACGGCGTCGGGACCCTCGGTGCGCACCAGGGCGCCGTCATCGACCGGACCTATGGCGAGCCCGTCGGCCCGGTGCCAATCTCTCTGACGGAGGCCGGCCGCGCGGACCCGTTGCTCGAGGGGCTACCCGACGTGTTCGACGCGTTCGTCGGGCACAAGGAGGCGTGCCGGACGCTGCCGGCGCACGCGACACTGCTGGCGTCGTCCCCGCTGTGCCCGGTGCAGCTGTTCCGGATCAGGTCGAACCTGTACGCGACGCAATTCCACCCCGAGCTGGACGAGGCGGCAACGGTGCGGCGGATCGAGACCTACCGGCACGCCGGGTACTTCGCACCGGAGGAGATGGACGAGGTGATCGAGCGGGTGCGCGCGGCATCGGTCACCGAGCCGCCCCGGATCCTGCAGAACTTCGTGCGGCGCTACGCGCGCTGACGCGCCAGGTCGCGGTCAGCGCCAGACCGCCTGCGGTTGCTGCCCACCGAACCCAGAGCTGAGCGAGTACTGGTTCGGGCCCGGCGTCCCTTCCTGGACGAAGAAGATCAGCAGGATCAGGGAGCCGACGAAGGGGATGAACGCCATGAAGTAGTACCAGCCGGAGCGGTTGCAGTCGTGCAGGCGGCGGACCGCCAGCCCGAGCGCCGGCAGGAAGAGCGCCAGACCGAGCAGGCTCAGGAACAGCATGGGCACGAGAGCACCGACCGGGAAACTCGGCAGCGCCGAGCTGTTCGCATAGTCAGCGGTCGCCATAACGCCGATGAATGCCACCAGGTACCAGATGTAGAAGGGCAGCTCTACGACGAACGCGAACAGCTCGAACCACCAGTAGGCCGAGCGCGACGCCCGTCCGTGGAAGGTGGCGTAGTTCCGGAACGCAGACCTGATGGCCGCACCGAAGCCGAGCGGTGCGCCGTCGAGGTCTCCACCGGGGACCTGGCCTTGTGCGAGCTCCCACGGCGCCGGCGCAGGTGACCCGTGACCCGGGTTCTGCCCGTACGCCGATGGCGCGGCCCCGTATGCCGGGTACTGCCCGTATGCCGGGTTCTGCCCGTACGCGGGGTTCTGCCCGTACGCCGGGTTCTGCCCGTACGCCGACGTGGGCGCGCCATACGCGGTGCTCTGCCCTTGCGCCGAGGTCGGCGTCCAGGTCTGATTCGCTTGAACGGAAGCCGGTGGGGGCATCGGTGCGGGCATCGCTGCAGGCGCGGGAGCAGGAGCGACGGCTGGCGCCGGGGCCACGTGCTCGGTCCATTCCCGCCCGCTCCAGAAGCGCAGGCCACCGGGATTGCTCGGGTCTTGGTACCAGCCGGCTGGGTGCGCGGGCGGCGTGCCGAACTGGCCGTCGTTTGCCACTTGTCCTCCTGAAGGTTCGCAGCTGGCGACCTACCACGAAGGGCGCCGTCATCCCGAGGCTAACGACCACACGAGCCGACGGCGCGACGACTGGGCCGTGCGGGTGTCGACGAGAAAAGGCGGAGGGCCCTCGGAGCGGGCGGCACTACAGTGCCCGACGGGCGCCCGGGCGATCGGGCGCGGTGAGGGGCCGCCCGGGAGGCGCCCGCGGTCCTGACCTGTGCGGGCCTACCTTGGGAGACCCATCAAGGCGTCGTGCCGAACGTTGACGACGGTGATCGCCATGAGGAGGGCCGCAGGAGTGAGAATGCGCACCATCGTCGTCGCCGTCGTCGTTGCGGCGGTGGGAGTCGCTGGGATTCTCGCCTTCACCTCGCGTGGCGAACCAGAGGGCTCCCCCTCCCCTGACCCTATGCAGACCGGCGGCCTCCCCGGATGGGCGTCACGGTGGCCTTTGACGGAGACCGGGCCGCTGCTCTCCTCGCCGCCGAAGTCCGGAAAGCCCACCAGCATGCCGTGGCGATTCGTCTCGCTCGGCAATGATGGGACGAAGCTCGAAGTCCTCTACGTGAAAGGGGACGGCGGGTCCTGCGTGACGCCGGTCGGCTTCCAAGTGGAAGAGACAACGACAACGGTTGAGCTCTGGGCCTGGAGCACGACCGACGAGTCGCAAGAAGCGTGCGCGGACTCGCTCGCGCTTGGCCGCGAGATCGTCACGCTGCCCGCTCCACTTGGATCCCGGACTCTCCTCCACGCCCCGACCGACCCGCAGTGGAGTTCCCCAAACACGCTCGGTCCCTGAAGCGCCGCCAACCGGGCGCACTGCAGGATCTGCCCGGGCCGGCGTCACGCGTGAAGGACCTCGCCACAAGCGATGATTACCTCGCTCCTTATCACTCTTTATCGAACGATCCAATGATAGCATCGAGGCATGCGTTCCGATGGAGCACACCCCCGCGCCCCGCGCCGGGCGCCCTCCGGCAGGGAGTCCACCAAGCACGCTCGTGGAGAGATCGCAGCCGGACTCACCGCGGCCGCGCTGTGGCCGGCCGTGCAGTGGGAGACCTTGCCGTGGAAGTCCAGCTACCCGCCGGACCTGCTCAGCCGATCAGCTCGCGCCCAGCTCCAGGAGCCGTACCAAGCTGCGATCACCCCGGGTATCGCTGACCTCGAGGTGCGGCTCCCGCGCGCCACGTCGTCGGCCGCCGAGGAAGCCTCCAACCTGATCCGTGAGTTCGACACCGAGGTCGGCGGTGAGCTCGCCCCGTTCGCTGCGATCTTGATGCGAACCGAGTCCGCATCCTCCTCCGAGATCGAGAACCTCACCTCGGGGGCGAAGCAGGTCGCGTTGGCGGAGCTCGGCGAGGACGCCCGGGCCAACGCCACCCAGATCGTCGGGAACGTCGAGGCGATGCGCGCCGCGATCAGCCTGTCGGCCGAGCTGTCCGCCGAGAGCATCCTCGCCATGCACCGGGCGCTCGTCGAGCGGTTCGAACCGGACATCGCCGGCAGGTGGCGGCGTGAGCAGGTGTGGATCGGGGGAGGCCGGATCTCCCCGCACAACGCGGCGTTCGTTCCGCCGCGCGCCGACCGGGTCCCCGGCGCCATCGACGACCTGGTGGCATTCGCTCACCGGGACGACATCCCGGCGCTCTCCCACGCCGCCATCGCGCACGCTCAGTTCGAGACCATCCACCCGTTCCCGGACGGGAACGGTCGCACCGGGCGGGCCCTGATCCACGCGATGATCCGCAACCGCGCACTGACCCGCAACGTGACCGTGCCGGTGTCCGCCGGCCTGCTGACCGACACCCGCTCGTACTTCGCTGCGTTGACCGCGTACCGCGACGGCGATGTCGCCCCGATCGTGGACGCCATGTCAGGCGCGGCGAACGCCTCGATCGCCAACGGCCGGACCCTCGTCGGTGACCTGCGGGCCGCCCGGGAGACGTGGGCCGCGAAGGTGAAGGCCCGCTCGGACTCCGCGGTGTGGCCGCTGATGGACCTGGTGCTGCGGCAACCGGTGGTCAACACGGCGCTGGTTCAGGCCCAGCTGGGTGTCAACCACTCGAACGCCATGAAGGCGATCGGGCGGCTCGTCGAAGTGGGCGCACTCGCCGAAGTCGGTGGACGACGCCGGTCGATCCTCTGGCAGGCCAGCGAGGTGCTCAGCGCCTTGGACGCATTCGCAGCGCGCGCCGGCCGACGCCAGCTCGACAGCCAGGCGTGACGAGTGACGACGACGTGGCCGGCATGGCCTCAGCCGGCAGCCGACCAGATCGAGGTGTACGCGTCGATCACCTGGGTCTGCACGAACCGTTGCTCGGAGCGCGAGACGCGTACCCCGCTTCGCGCGGCCGCCTGCTCGACCTGCGCAAGAATCCCTTCCCACACGATGGCCCCCTGCGGCGACGGCAGCGGGACCACGATCTCGCGCACCCCAAGCACCGAACCAGCGGGCGTCGGGACGAGGGCGACGGCGGGGCGCCCACCATCGATCAGCCACGACGGCGACGGCGGGGGTGCAGGTGACAGCCGACCCCCGGCAGCCAAGACGGCGGAGACCAGGGCCAGTGCGGCCTCAGGGGCTGTGTGCAGCGTCACGCTACGGGCCAGCAGCGCGAAGTCGGCCCGGGGGTCGCGGGCAGTGCCTGCGCCGGGCGTGGCAGTGGGGCCGCGACGCCCATACCGGATGGCCCACACGATTGCGGCCACGACGAGGGCAATCATGGTGAGCGAACCGATCATCTGACCGGATTCGTACGATGCGTTGTACATTGCAGGCTCCAGGCCTCCTGGGCCTGCCCGGATCTGCTCTGGGAGCTTCGCTCTGACCACTCGGCGCGACGCGGCGATCCCAGGAAGAGGCTAGTGACGAGGCCGCCTTCGTTGTGGCGGCTCGCAGGGCGGCGTCCTCCCACCGAGTCGACGGCGTCCTCTTCCACCGGGCCAACGGATCGATCCGGGCACTGGCCGCTCTGGTGTCCCGCGCCTCTCCGGGGGATTGGCCCGAGCCAGCGCGGTTGCGATCTGCCTGCGCTGCGGTGTCGGCGCGCATAGGGGACGAGCGCGGCAGCGCAAGCGCCGAAGAGCCCGAGCATGATCCAGGACTGATCGAACCAGCCGGAGACGAGGGCAAGACACTCGAGCACAGCAACCGGTTACCTCGCGATGGCCGCGTCCCCCGCGCGGCGCCCGGCCGTAGGAGCCCACCTGCGAGGACAGGTATCTTGGCATGAAGAGCCCGATCACTCGTCGCCCACCAACGGAGCACTCATCACCACCCACACGCACCTCACGCCAGACGCCGGCTCCGTCGCGCTCACCAGACGCCGTCGGGCCGGTCTGCGCGAGCAACCGGCACGACGCCGTCGCGACACATCTCGGACCCGGCCATGAACCTCGTCACTCTGGTCATCGTCGTGGCGGTGCTCATCGGCGTCGTGCACGGTTACCGCGTGGGACTCGGCTGGGTGGTCCTGCCCTTGGCAGGCCTGGTGGTCGGCTTCCTGCTGGGCGTGCGACTCGCGCCCCTGGCGATGGGACTCGTGAGCCCACCGATCGCCAAGCTGGCGGTGGCGGTCTTCGCCACCTTGCTGCTCGCCTACGTCGGTGGTGCGGTGGGGCGCTTCGCAGCACGGAAGCTCGACCTGGCCAGCGACCAGCTGCACCTGAGGCCGGTCAGCAGAGCCCTGGGTGCCGGTCTGGAGGCGGCCATCGTCCTCGTCCTCGCCTGGCTGCTCGCTTCCGGGCTGACCAACGTCGAGACCTACGGCCTGGGCCGGCAGGTGCAGGCCTCGCCCATCATCCGCGCGCTCAACTCGGCGCTGCCGACGCCGCCGGACATCGTCTCGCGCCTCAAGGCATTCATCAGCCCGAACGGCTTCCCCACCGTCTTCCTGGCCGGAGAGCCGCGGCCCACTCAGCTCACCCCGAGTCAGCGGGTGGACGCTGCCGTCATCGCTTCCGCCGAGCGCTCGGTCGTACAGGTGATCGGGTTGGGCTGCGGCGGAAAGGTCGAGGGCTCTGGCTTCGTCGTCTCGCCCGGCGTGGTCGTCACCAACGCCCACGTGGTCGCGGGGGTCCATGACCTCACCGTCCTGGACTCCGCAGGCAAGTACTCCGCGACGGTCGTGCACTTCGACCCCAACGAGGACCTGGCCGTGCTCAAGGTGTCCGCGCTCAAGGCCCCCGCCCTGGCCACCGGCACCGGCACGGTCGCTCCCGGCGCGGCCGGCGCCGTCCTCGGCTACCCCGAAGGCGGCCCGCTGCGCGAGGCCGACGCCGTCGTACTGGACGAGACCACCGCCGTCGGCCAGAACATCTACGGCCAGGGGACGGTCCGTCGCGCCATCTACGAGGTCGCAGCGGACGTCCAGCCGGGCAACTCCGGCGGCCCGCTGATCACCTCGGACGGCCGGGTGGCCGGCATCGTGTTCGCGAAGTCCGTCAGCCAGGACCGGGTGGGCTACGCCCTGGTCTGGAGCGACGTGGCCGCGGACGTGAGCACGGCGGGCCGGCAGAGCGCCGCGGTCTCCACGGGGGCCTGCAGTACCGGATGAGCCAGCGGCGGTGGCACCCTGACGGGGCGCTACTTGGTGGAGCCGCCCAAGGGAATCGAACCCTTGACCTTCTCATTACGAGTGAGACGCTCTACCGACTGAGCTAGGGCGGCGGCTGCTCCCCCGCGACGCCGGAGCGCGCGGACGAGCGCCGCCCACTGTACCGATCGAGGTGGCCCGGTCCAAAGCGAGAAGCGCGGTGCCGCGCGTCGGCCATGCATCCCGGCCGCTGGGCGCCCGCTGCTAGCAGTGCTTCCCGTCAGCCGGCACCGTGCCGCTGACCAGGAACGCATCGACCGCGTTCATGATGCAAGCGTTCGAGCGGGTGTAGGCGGTGTGCCCCTGCCCGTCGAACGTCAACAGGTGCCCGGACTCGAGCTCTCCGGCGAGCGAGACCGCCCACTTGTACGGCGTCGCCGGGTCGCCCGTCGTGCCGACGACGAGGATCGGCGCGGCGCCGGCCGCCCGGATCGGCGCGCGCACCGCGGTGGACTTGATCGGCCACGCCTCGCAGCCGGCCGCGTACACGAACTGGTCGCCGAACGTCGGCGCCACCGTGCGGACGTCCGCGGCGAAGGCGTCCAGCTCGGCGATGGTCCGCGAGACGACCGGGTAGTCCAGACAGTTGATCGCCATGAACGCGAGGTTGGCGTTCGAGGTGTACGACCCGTCGTCCTTGCGGTCGAGGTAGTAGTTGGCGAGCTGGAGCAGGGTCGACGCATCGTTGTTCTGGATGGCACCGGTGAGGGCCATGGTCAGGTAGGACCACGACTGCTGGTCGTACAGCGGAACCGCCAGCCCGTAGAAAGCGAGGGTTCCGTTGACGTGCTGCCCGCCGGCCGCCGGCAACGGGGATGCCTGCGCTTGCTTCATCAGGCGTTGGATCTGCGCGAGGCCACCATCGACACCCCCGGTGAGCGGGCACTTGGGCCCGGCCTCGCAGTCGGCGACGTAGGCGCGCAGCGCTTGCTCGAAGCCGGCCGCCTGCTCCTTGGTGACGGTGTCGTTGTCCAGGGCCGGGTCCATCGCGCCGTCGAGGACGACGCGGCCGACGTTCTTCGGGAACAGCCCGGCGTAGGTCGCCCCGAGGAAGGTGCCGTACGAGAAGCCGAGGTAGTTCAGCTTGGTGTCGCCGAGGACGGCGCGGAGCAGATCCATGTCCTTGGCGGCGCTGACCGTGTCCACGTGAGCGAACAGTGGTCCGGTGCTCGTCTGGCACAGCTCACCGAAGGCCTGGGTCCGCGCCCGCTCCGCGTCGAGCTGGGCCTGGTTCGTCATCGGCTTGTCGGCCGTCAGGTACGCGTCGGCGTCCTTGTCGGTGCCGCACTTCACCGCCGTCGACGAACCGACGCCACGCGGGTCGAAGCCGACGATGTCGTACACGTCGCGCACCGAGGCACCGAACGTCGTCGACGCGTGGTCGACCAGATCCATGCCGGACGCACCCGGGCCACCCGGATCGATCAGCAGCGAACCGAGCCGCTGGTCCTGCTTCTTCGCGGCGGACCTCTTGATGGCGAGATCGATCGAACCAGCCGTCGGGTTGGCCCAGTCGAGGGGTGCCTTCACCTTGGCGCAGTCGAACGTGTCGCACTTCGACCAGCTCACGACCTGCTGGTAGAACACCGCGACGTCGGCCGGGACGTCGCCGGCTGCCGCGTTGGTGGCCGCAACGCTCGGGGTGCTGTCGCGACCCACCTGGTGCTTCGGTGCGGCCGTGCACCCGGCCAGAAGCAGCACGATGGCGAGCGCGCTCGTGGCGGCGACGGTGGTGGCGCGAGGACGACGAGCGGATGACGCTGAGGCGGAGGGCACGGGCCAACGGTAACCGACTCGCCTGGGGGGACGACTCGGATTCCCACCGCGACGTACCCCCGACACCGTCGTTCTCGCCTCAGCCCTGCGGTCGGAGCGCGATCGTCATCGCTTCCATCGCCAGCAGCGGTGCGACGTTCGAGGCCAACCGGGTCCGCGCCACCCCGATCGCATCCATCCTCCGAATGGTCTGCTCGGGGGTGCTCGCCGCCGCGAGCGCCCGCACGTCGGCCGCGGTAGTCGTGTTGACCAGCTCCACGTCGGCACCGAGCTGCATCACGAGCACGTCCCGGTACAGCGAGAGCAGGTCCACCATCGCCCGGTCCAGGACGTCGCGTTGCGCGCGGGTGGCCCGCCGCTTCTGGTCCTCCTCGAGCTGACGCACCTGGGCGCGCAGCGTCGGCGGGAGCACCTTCCCGTCCTCCGCGCCGAGGCTCCGGAACAGGTCGATGCGCTCCGCGGCGTTGCGCTCGTCCGTCGCGGCCTTCGCCTCGGCCGCGCCCACCTCGACCAGGTCGCCGGCTGCGATCACCGCGTCGCCGACGCCGTGGATCGACGCCGGTACCGCGAGCACCGCCGCGCGGCGAGCAAGCGCCTCGGGGTCCCTCGCGAGCCTTCGGGCCAGCCCGATGTGACTCTGAGCCGCTCGAGCGATCACCTCGGCGACGTCCGGCGCCACGCCGTCCCGCTCGACCAGCAGCCGTGCCACGGCCTCGACCGACGGGATCCGCAGCACGACCGAGCGGCATCGCGAGCGGATCGTCACGACGACGTCCTGCGGGCTCGGCGCGCACAGCAGCCACACGGTGCGCTCGGGCGGCTCCTCGATCGCCTTGAGCAGCACGTTCGAGGTCCGCTCGACCATCCGGTCCGCGTCCTCGACGATGATGACCCGCCACCGGCCTTCCGACGGCGCCCGTTGCGCGAGCTGGATCAGCTGGCGCACCTCGTCGATGGCGATGCTCACCTTCTCGGTCGCCACGATGGTGACGTCGGCGTGGGTGCCGGCGAGCGCCGTCGTGCATGCGTGGCAGTGGCCGCACCCGCCGTCCGGGCACTGGAGCGCGGCCGCGAAGGCGCGGGCGGCGTTCGAGCGGCCGGACCCGGGCGGGCCGGTGATGAGCCACGCGTGGGTCATCTCGGCGGGGTTCTCGGCGGCGCTGCGCAGCGTGGCCACGACCCCCTCCTGCCCGACGACGTCGTCCCAGACGGTCACGCCGTCGCCTCGTCGCGGGAGATCAGGTCAGGGTCGATCTCGAGCGCTCGGGCGATGTGCCCACGGATCTCCATCTGGATGCTCGCGATGTCCGCATCCGCGTTCACGACGACGTACCGCGCCGGGTCGAGGTCGACCCGCTCGAGGTAGGCGTCGCGGGTCCGCTCGAAGAACTCCGGGTCGGCCTGCTCGATCCGGTCGAGCTCGCCGGTCATCCGGGCCCGCGCGGCCTCCGGATGCAGGTCGAGCAGCACGGTGAGGTCTGGGAGCAGCCCGTTCGTTGCCCACATGGACAACCGCTCGACCTCATCGGCGCCGAGCTCGCGGCCATAGCCCTGGTAGGCGATCGAGGAGTCCAGGTACCGGTCGGTGATGACGATCGCGCCGCGCTCGAGGGCGGGGCGAATGACGGAAGCAACGTGGTGCGCGCGGTCGGTCGCGTACAGCAGCGCCTCGGTGCGCGGGTCGACGTGCCCGCCGTGCATCACGGCGTCGCGCAGGGTCTCACCGAGCTCGGTGCCGCCGGGTTCCCGGGTGGCGACGACCTCTCGGCCGGTGACCTCACGGAGCCACGCGGCCAGGCGCGCCATCTGGGTGGACTTGCCCGCGCCGTCGCCGCCCTCGATCGCGATGAAGTACCCGGCTGTGATCACCGCGCCAGGGTATCGGCCGCAGCCGACGGCGGGGGGTCGGTTCGGAGTCGTGGATCGTGCCAGCGCGGGTGACCCGGGCCGGAGCGTGCGGAGTGTTCGGAGCCGGGCTCACTCGCCGGGGTAGACCAGCCCGATCTGCGCGCGAACCTCGTCCATGGTCCGCATCACCTCGAGAGTGTTGTCCCAGGTCAGCCGCGGGCTCTCGGTCGCACCGGCGGACACCTGGCGGGCCACCTCGGCAGCCTCGTACTGCAGTCCGATCGGCACCTCGCGCTGATAGGTCCAGCGGCTTCCGTCGTTGCGGATCACGGTGAACGACGTCGGCGTGTAGAAGTCGCCGGCCACCTCGATTCGACCCTCCGTACCGGCGATGACCGCCGTCGTCGGCGTCTTTGACCACAGGGTGGTGTGCAGGGTGGCCTGGACCCGGCCCGGGTAGGTGAGCACCATGCTGACCTGGCCGTCGACGCCGGTCTCGGTGAGCTTGCCGGTGGCCTGCACCGACTCAGGGACGCCAAGCAGGTCGTGCGCGAAGGCAATCGGGTAGACGCCCAGGTCGAGCAGTGCGCCGCCCGCGAGATCCGGGTTGAATATCCGGTGCTTCGGGTCGAACGGGAACCACTGCCCGTGGTCGGCCGCGAGGTGCACGACCTCGCCGATCTCGCCGCGTTCGAGGACGGCACGCAGCGCGGCCACATGCGGCAGGAACCGCGTCCACATGGCTTCCATCAGGAACACGCCGGCCCCGCGCGCCGCGTCGACGATCTCTTGCGCCTCGGCGGTGTTGCGTGCGAAGGCCTTCTCGACCAGCACATGCTTGCCGGCCTCGATAGCCATCAGGGCATGCTCGCGGTGCTCCGAGTGCGGGGAGGCGATGTAGATGGCGTCCAGGTGCGGGTCGCTGACGAGCTCCTCGTAACCGAGGTGCGTGCCCGGGATGCCGTGCTGGGTGGCGAACCGGTCGCCGCGGTGCTTGTTGCGCGAGCCGACCGAGACCACCTGCGCGCGGGTGTGCTGCGCCACGGCGCGGGCGAAGCGGTCGGCGATCCAGCCGGTGCCCAGAAGGCCCCAACGGATCGTGGGCGCAGAACTCGGGTCCTCGACAAGTGCCATGAGCGTCACGCTAGCGTGCCCGGGCGGGAGGCGTCTGTGCGGAAGGTCCCGCCGCGACGGCGCGCACTACTCGCCGGGGTACACCACACCGAGCTGCTCGCGCGCAGCATCAAGGATCCGCATCACGTCGAGCGTGCTCTGCCAGCTGACCCGCGGGCTCTCGGTCCGGCCGGCCGCGATGCATCGCGCGACCTCGGCCGCCTCGAACTGCATTCCGCCCTCGACCGGCTCCTCGAATCGTGATCCGGTGCCGTCGCGCCGGGTGACGACAAACGTCGTCGGCGCGTAGAACTCCGGGTCCACGTCGATCCGTCCCTCGGTTCCGATCACGACGGCGGTGCGCGGCGTGTCCGCAAGGAACGACGATCGCGCGATGGCCTGGGCCCGGCCCTCGAAGTCGAGGGTCACGGTGGACTCGACGTCCACGCCGGTCTCGGCGAGCGCGCCGACCGCGGTCACGCCCGTCGGGGTGCCGAGCAGGTCCTGCGCGAAGGCGATCGGGTACACCCCGAGGTCGAGCAGCGCGCCGCCCGCGAGCGCCGGGTTGAAGTTGCGGTCCGTCGGGTCGTACGGCGGGGAGCCACCGAAGTCCGCCTCGACGTGGACGACGTCACCGATCTCGCCGCGCTCGACCACCTCGCGCAGCGCTGCGACGTGCGGCAGGAAGCGCGTCCACATCGCCTCCATCAGGAACACTCCGGCGTTCCGTGCGGCCTGGATCACCTCGGCCGCCTCGATGGCGTTGCGGGTGAACGCCTTCTCGACCAGCACGTGCTTGCCTGCGGCGATCGCGAGGAGAGCGTGCCCCCGGTGCTCGGAGTGCGGCGTCGCGACGTACACCACGTCGACGGCGGGATCAGCCACCAGCGCCGCGTACCCCTCGTGCACGGTCCCGATCCGGTGCCCGGTCCCGATCCGGTGCGCCGCCGCGAACGCCGCGCCACGCTCGCGATCGCGCGAGCCGACCGCGACCACTTGTCCCTGGGTGTGCTGCTGGACGGCCGTGACGAACCGCGAGGCGATGTGCCCGGCGCCGAGGATGCCCCACCGGATCGGCGGGGCCTCGCGCGGGTCGGGAGCGACCGTCATCAGCCCTTGGCGGGCTTGCGGGTCGGCTTCTTTGCGGCCGGCTTGCGCGCCGTCGTCGTCCGCTTGGCCGCGGTGCGGCCCTTCTTGACCGGACCCCGCGCGCGCTTCTCGGCCAGCAGCTCGACCGCCCGCTCGAGCGTGACCGCCTCGATGGCGTCGTCCTTGCGCAGCGTCGCGTTCGTCTCGCCGTCGGTCACGTAAGAACCGAACCGGCCGTCCTTGATCACGATCGGCTTGCCGCTCACCGGGTCGTCGCCCAGCTCACGCAGTGCCGACGACGACGGCGCACCGCGCCCGCGCTTCGGCTGCGCGTAGATCGCGAGCGCCTCCTCGAGCGTGACGTCGAACAGGGCGTCCTCGCTCGCCAGCGTCCGCGAGTCCGCGCCCTTCTTGAGGTACGGACCGTAGCGGCCGTTCTGCGCAGTGATCTCCTCGCCGGACCCCGGGTCCACGCCGACCACCCGCGGCAGCGACAACAGCCGCAGCGCGTCGTCGAGCGTGATGGTCTCGAGCTGCATCGAGGCGAACAACGACGAGGTGCGCGGCTTGGCCTTGGCCGGCGCCTTCTTGGCCGCGCGGGCCGGCTTCGCGGCCGGCGCCGGTGCCGTATCGGCCGGCGCAGCAACCGGTGTTGCTGCGTCCGCTGCCGCCGGCTCGTCGTCGTCCGGCAGCAGCTCGGTCACGTACGGCCCGAACCGCCCGTTGCGGGCCACGATCGTCGTCCCGGTCGCCGGGTCGGTGCCGAGCACCAGGTCGCCCTCGACATGCGCGTCCAGCAGCTCCTCGGCGCGCTGCACGGTGAGCTCGTCCGGCGCGATCTCCTCGGGGACGGAGGCGCGGCGCGGCTCCCCACCGGGCACCTCGGGCGGCGCCTCCAGGTACGGCCCGTAACGGCCGACCCGAAGCGTGATGCCGTTGCCGATGTCGATCGAGTTCATCTCGCGGGCGTCGATGTCACCGAGCGCCTCGACCAGGTGCTTGAGGCCCTCACCCTCCTCACGACCGGTGCCGTCACCGAAGTAGAACCGGGTCAGCCACGCCACCCGATCCTTCGTGCCCGCGGCGATCTCGTCGAGGTCGTCCTCCATCTCGGCGGTGAAGTCGTAGTCCACCAGCCAGTCGAAGTGCTCCTCGAGCAGCCGGATCACCGCGAACGCGAGCCAGCTCGGCACCAGGGCTTGACCGCGCATCGTCACGTAGCCGCGGTCCTGGATCACCGAGACGGTGGCCGCGTAGGTGGACGGCCGGCCGATGCCGCGCTCCTCGAGCGCCTTGATCAGGCTCGCCTCGGTGTATCGCGGCGGTGCCGAAGTCGAGTGACCCTCCGGGTGCAGGTTCTGCGCCGTGACGCCCTGTCCGGTGGCCAGGTCCGGCAGCCGGGTCTCGCTCTCGGCCGCGTCCCCGCGCCGGCCCGACTCGGCCGCGGCGTCGTCGGCGTACCGCTCGGTGTCCCGGCCCTCCTCGTACGCCGCGAGGAAGCCGCGGAAGGTGATGACCGTGCCTGACGCCGCGAACTCAGCATCCGTCCCGTCGCTCCCGACGGCGCCGAGCCGCACCGAGGCGGTCGAGCCGCGCGCGTCGGCCATCTGGGACGCGACCGTGCGCTTCCAGATCAGGTCGTAGAGCCGGTACTCGTCCTTGGACAGCGAGTGCTTGACCTGGCCCGGCGTGCGGAAGTGGTCGCCGGCGGGCCGGATCGCCTCGTGCGCCTCTTGGGCGCCCTTGCTCTTCGCCGCGTAGACGCGCGGCTGGGCCGGGACGGACTCTGCGCCGTACAGCTCAGCTGCCTGGCGGCGTGCCGCGTCGATCGCCTGCGTGCTGAGCACCGGCGAGTCGGTCCGCATGTAGGTGATGTAGCCGTTCTCGTAAAGCGACTGCGCGACCCGCATCGCCTGGCGGGAGCCCATCCGCAGCTTGCGGGACGCCTCTTGCTGCAGGGTCGAGGTGGTGAACGGTGCCGCCGGACGCCGGGTGTAGGGCTTCGAGTCGACGCTGCGGACTGCGAACACCGCGGTGGCGAGGGCGCCTACCAAGGAGTCCGCCGCGGCCTCCTCGAGCGCAACGGCGTCGCGGGTGGTGAGCCGGCCGCGGTCGTCGAAGTCGCGGCCGGTGGCCACCCGCCGCCCGTCCACCGTCACGAGGCGCGCGCCGAACGAGGTGTGGTCGTCGCCGTCGGCGGCCGTGAACTCGGCTCGCAGGTCCCAGTACCCGGCGGGGACGAACGCGATCCGCTCGCGCTCGCGCTCCACCACCATCCGGGTCGCGACCGACTGCACGCGGCCGGCACTCAGACCCTGGCGCACCTTGCGCCACAGCACCGGCGAGACCTCGTAGCCGTAGAGCCGGTCCAGGATGCGCCGGGTCTCCTGCGCGTCGACCAAGCGCTCGTCGAGCGCGCGCGGGGACTCGATCGCCCGCTGGATGGCCTCCCGGGTGATCTCGTGGAAGACCATCCGCTTGACCGGGACGGTGGGCTTGAGCTCCTGCAGCAGGTGCCAGGCGATCGCCTCGCCCTCGCGGTCCTCATCAGTGGCCAGGTAGAGCTCGTCCGCACCCTTGAGCGCCTTCTTGAGGTCGGCGACCTTCTTTCTCTTGTCCGGGTCCACCACGTAGTACGGCGCGAAGCCGTTGTCCACGTCGACGGCGAACTTCCCGAACGGGCCCTTCTTCATGTCAGCGGGCATCTCGGACGGCTGCGGGAGGTCGCGGATGTGGCCCACGGACGCCTCGACGGTGTACCCCTCGCCGAGGTAGCCGGCGATCGTGCGCGCCTTGGCGGGCGACTCGACGATCACGAGCTTGCGGCCTGAAGCCATGCGAACCTGCCTCCTGGGGCTATGGCGAATGTGCGCCGTCGGGCACTCTACGGTGCGAAACGACCCCGACGCAGCGCGGGCAGCCTACGCCGTGGGCGTCGGGCCCTGCACAATGGCGCCGCGCGACGTACCCAGTCGCCCGTGACCGACGGCCTGCCGGACCGCCAGCAAGAGCGCAAACGCCAGGCTCGTGACGGCGACGACGCCGAGTGCACCGCCGATGTAGGCGGTGAGCATCTGCCCGGATGTCAGAGAGCCGCCGGCCACCCTCCAGGTGGACCTCAGGGTGATGTAGGCGCCGGCTCCCGCGCCGAGAGCGGCGAGGACCAGGAGCGCTCCGGCGACGGCCGATCCACCCGATCCGGGCAGCGGCCGCGGCGTCCCGGGCAGCACCTCGGGGGTGCCCCAGGCCGACAGCGCGCAGGCCAGCGCGCTCCACAGCAGCACGACGAGAACCGCCGCGACGACGTCGCTCGGCCGGTGCCACTGCTTGACCATCGTCGCGACGCCGGTCAGCACCGTGTAGACGGCGCCGAAGACCGCCACCCACGGCCGGGCCCGGCGCGGCACCACGAAGAGCAGGGCCGCGGCTATCGAGGCGGCGACCGTCGTGTGCCCGCTCGGCAGCGCGTTGCCGTTGCGGAAGCCCACATCGAGGTAGGGGCGGCTGAAGACGTGAGTCTTGAGCACCTCGGTGGTCAGGTTGGCACCGGCCACGAGGATCGCGACCTGGGCGGCCTGGAGCCACCGGCGTCGGAGCGCCGCGATCAGCATCGACGCCGCGATGATCACCACGATGGACGGGATGGACACCAGGTCGAGCACTCGCTGCGCGCTGTCCCAGAGCAGGCTCTGACCACGTTGCGAGCCAAGGAACGCCGCATGGTCCACCTGCTGACCGATCCGTGACTGGACGAACACCACGTACATGCCCCAGACGCCCACACCGGCGGCGGCGGCCGTCAGCCACGCCAGCGCGACCGGCCACCGGGCGCTCTGGGCGCGCGCCTGCTCAGGGTGTGCGCTCGAGTCCAGCATGGTCCGAGGGTAGGTCAGTGCGACGTGCTGCGGCCACGAACCCGGCGAGCATTCACCCGAGGGCCAGGTCGCGCGCGCGGTCCGGCGCGGCCCGCGAACGCGATCGCACAGGTGCCGCACAGGGCACGTTCAGACACTTCCCAGTGGCCGCTGCCACGCTTTGCGCATGAACGCACCCGTCGTGCAGGAGAAGCACCGTCGAACCGCTGCTCAGCAGCCGATGACCCGCGCGGACGGTTCCCCCGTCCGCGCCCTGGTGGTCGACGACGAACCGACGCTCGCCGAGCTGCTCTCGACGGCGCTGCGCTACGAGGGTTGGTCGGTCGCGCAGGCACTGACCGGGCACGACGCACTCAAGGCCGTGCGGGAGACGGATCCCGACGTCATCGTTCTCGACATCATGCTCCCCGACATCGACGGCCTCGAAGTGCTCCGTCGGGTTCGCACCACCCACCCACGCGTCCCCGTCCTCTTCCTCACGGCCAGGGACGCCGTCGCCGACCGCGTCGCGGGTCTGACAGCCGGCGGGGACGACTACGTGACCAAGCCGTTCAGCCTCGAGGAGCTGGTGGCGCGCCTCCGTGCGCTGTTGAGCCGCACCGGCGCCGTCACCGCTCGCGAGCGTTCGATCCTGAGAGTCGGCGACCTGGAGCTCGACGAGGACTTCCACGAGGTCCGACGCGGCGGGGTCGAGATCGCGCTCACCGCCACCGAGTTCGAGCTGCTGCGCTACTTCATGCGCAACCCGCGCCGGGTCCTGTCCAAGACCCAGATCCTCGACCGGGTGTGGCACTACGACTTCGGCGGCCAGGCGAACATCGTCGAGCTCTACGTGTCCTACCTGCGGCGCAAGCTCGACGCCGGCCGCAGCCCGATGATCCACACCCTGCGCGGCGTCGGCTACGTGCTCAAGCCGGGCGCGACAGACGCCGCTCCGAGATGAGCTCGCGCTGGCCGCTGCGCCGGCGACTCGTCGCGGTCCTGATCGGGCTGCTCGCGGTCATGGCCAGTGCGATGGGCCTCGCGTCCACCCTCGCTCTGCGCGGGTCCTTGATCGATCAGATCGACGCGCGACTGCTCGCGGCCAGCTCGCGAGCGGCCAACGTGCCCGCGCCGCCGGGCAGCACGGCGATCGCGCCGAGCGACAACAGGCCGCCGGGTCTGCGGCAACCGGGCCAGCAGGACGTCGGTGCGATCAACCTCTTTGCGAGTGGCCAGGATGTCAGCGCGGGGTACTTCGACGAGTCCGGCGCGTTCCAGACCCTGACGTCCGCCCAGGCGGCCAGTCTCGGCAGCATCCCGAACGATGGCAAGGTGCACGCCGTCCAGCTCGACGGCCTGGGCGCATACCGCGCCGTCGCCGTGGTGACGCTGAGCGCAGATCGCGTGATCACCGGGCTCTCGACCGGGACCATCGACGCAACGGTCGGCCGATACCTGGCGGTCGAGGCGGGAGTGGCTGCGATCGGCCTGGTGCTCGTCGCGCTCGCCGGGACCGCGCTCGTCCGCCGCGAGCTGCGCGGGCTGACCAAGGTCGCGGCGACGGCGACCCGAGTCACCGGACTGCCGCTCGACCGAGGCGAGGTGGTGCTCGCGGAGCGCGTCCAGGTCTCCGATCGCGACGCAGGCACCGAGGTCGGCCAGGTGTCGACCGCGCTCAACCTGCTGCTCGGCCACGTCGAGAGCGCCTTGGCCGCCCGGCACGCGAGCGAGATGCAGGTACGACGCTTCGTCGCCGATGCGAGCCACGAGCTGCGGACGCCACTGGCGTCGATCCGTGGCCATGCGGAGCTGGTCCGCCGACTGCCGGTGGACCTCCCGGAGGACGCCTTGCGCGCCATGAGCCGGGTGGAGCAGGAGTCGATGCGGATGACCCGCCTGGTCGAGGACATGCTGCTCCTCGCGAGGCTCGACGCCGAGCGGGACCCCGACGGAGTGCCGGTCGACCTGGCGCAGCTCGCCGTCGACGCCATCTCGGACGCCCATGCTGCCGGTCCGGACCACTCGTGGCACCTCGACCTGGGTGCGGAGGCCGACGACGACGCGCCGGACGGCCCCGAGCTGGTCGTCGTCGGCGATGACCACCAGCTGCGCCAGGTCTTCGCCAACCTGCTGTCCAACGCGCGGGTGCACACGCCGGCCGGTTCCAACGTCGCGCTCCGGCTGCACGCACTGGACGGGCGCGTCGAGGTCCGCGTCACCGACGACGGCCCGGGGATCCCGGAGTCGTTGCGCACGCAGCTGTTCGACCGATTCGTTCGCGGCGACGCGGCCCGCTCCGCGGGCTCCGGATCGACCGGGCTCGGCCTGTCGATCGTGGCGGCGGTCGTCGCCGCGCACGACGGGACCGTCGTGGTCGAGTCCGCGCCGGGAGCGACGTCGTTCGTCGTGAACCTGCC
>JADGOR010000136.1 GCA_017882855.1 Cellulomonas sp.
ATCGGGTCTCCGGCCGCTGACGGCGTGGCCCAGCTGTCCGAGCAGCTCGGGGCCCTGGTCGACTTCGCCGATCTGGCTGGTGCCCTGCTCGGCCCCCGGCTGGGGGAACGCTCTGCGGTCCGACAAGTGCGCGCCGAGCTCGAGCAACTCATCGCCGCGCGCGCCTTCAGGCCGGTCTTCCAGCCCATTGTCGACATCCGGCGCCGACGCATCGTGGGGCACGAGGCGCTCACGCGGTTCGCCGACGGCGTCCCACCGGACCTCCACTTTGCGCGCGCGTCGGCGGCAGGCCTGGGTCTCGAGCTCGAACACGCGACCCTCGAGGCGGCCCTGGCTGCGGCGGCAGCCGGCCTGTCAGGCAGCCGGTGGCTCCACATCAACGTGTCGCCTGAGTTCGTGCTGGAGGGCACGAGGCTCCGGCTCCTCCTGCGCGAGGCCCCTGCCCGGGTGGTCCTCGAGATCACCGAGCACGTGGCCGTGGGCGACTACGGGGCATTCCGCGCGGCGATTGCCGCGCTCGGGCGACCGGTCCAGCTGGCGGTCGACGACGCTGGGGCGGGCTTCGCCAGCCTCCGGCATATCCTCGAGCTCGATCCGATGTTCGTGAAGCTCGATCGCTCTCTCGTCCAGGGGATCGATGGCGATCCGCCGAAGCAGGCGCTTGTGGCCGGGATGAGGCATTTCGCCCGTACCACCCACCGGCGGCTCATCGCCGAGGGCGTGGAGACCGATGCCGAGGCGGCCGTGCTCACGGCTCTGGACGTGCGGCTCGCGCAGGGCTATCTGTTCGGCCGACCGGAAGCCCTGCCCACTTGATCCCGCGCCGGCGCGTTTCTCGCTGTACCTCGACCGTCCGTTGGCCACCCCCTGGGCTCGCGTGCCGAGCTCCGCCGCCACTGGTCAAGGCAGGAGCGGGCACGATCCGTTCATGGTGTTCGGTCGCGCGCCTGATCGGGTCTCTGGTATCACCGGTCTGGTCCGGAGGCGGATCGAGACCGGAGCGCCCGCGGGCCAGGTTCGGCTGGATAGGCTCGGCCAGAGGCGAGGAGCTCGACCAGCGACTCGGCCGGGAGCGGGCGCGAGAGGTAGAAGCCCTGGGCGAGGCGACATCGAAGTTCCTGGAGTTTGCGGAGCTGCTCATCGGTCTCGACCCCCTCCGCGGTGACCGTGAGACCAAGTGCACGGGCGAAGCCGAGGGTCGCGCTCACCAGGGCACTCCTGCCACGACCCGGTGCGAGCCCCTGCACGAACGATCGGTCGATCTTGAGCCCGTCGACAGGCAGGCGGTCGAGGTAGCTGAGCGAGGAGTAGCCGGTCCCGAAGTCGTCGACCGCGATGTGGATCCCCGCAGCCCGAAGTGCTCGGAGCGAGCCGACTGCCGCCGTCTCGTCGGCGAGGAGCACGCTCTCGGTGACCTCGAGTGTGAGGTACTCGGGAGCCAGGCCGGTCGACGCCAGTGTCGCGACAACCTCCGCCGCGAATCGGGGCTCGACGAGCTCGCGCGCTGACGCGTTCACCGAGATCGCGAAGTCGCCCAGTCGGGTTTCGCGCTGCCAGCGGCGCGCCTGTCGGCAGGCCTCAGCGAGGACCCACCGACCGATCGGCACGATGTCGCCCGTCTCCTCGGCGAGCGGGATGAACTGGTCGGGGCCGATCGGGACGTTCGGGTGGTCCCAGCGGAGCAGCGCCTCGGCCCCGATGATCTGGCCCGTCGCGAGGGCGACGATCGGCTGATAGACGAGTCGGAACTCGCCGGCGTCAAGCGCCTGTCGAAGATCTCCCTCGAGCTTGAGGCGCATGAGCTGGCGAGCGTGCATCGCCGGCTCGAAGAGCGCGAGGCGACCACGCGAGGTCGCCTTCGCCTGGTACATCGCCGTGTCGGCGTTGCGCAGCAGGTCGACCGCGCTGACGCCCGGCTCGCCGCGGTCCACCGCGGCGCCGATGCTCGCCCGGACCGAGACCTCCCGGCCTGGCAGGAGGAGCGGTTGAGCCAGGGCTGCGATCACCCGTTCGGCGGCGGTGACTGCCTCAACGTCCTCCTCAACGTCCTCGAGCAGGATGGCGAACTCATCGCCGCCGAGACGGGCGATCGTGTCGGTGGTCCGTATGCAGCTCCGGAGGCGGGTCCCAACCGCGGCCAGGACCTCGTCGCCCGCCGCATGGCCGAGGCTGTCATTCACGAGCTTGAAGCCGTCGAGGTCCAGGAACAGGACGGCCACGCCCTTGCCGGAGCGGCCCCGCCGGGCCAGGGCATGATTGACCCGGTCACTGAACAGCCGCCGGTTGGGGAGCCCGGTCAGCGGGTCGGTCACGGCTGCCTCGATCAGCCGGTCGTGGATCGAGGCGTTCTCGAGGGCGATCGCGACGTGGTTGGTAAAGAGGCGCACGAGCTCGAGATCGTCGGTCTCGAACTCCCGGTTTGCCCGGTACAAGCTCAGCGCGCCGATGACGCCCTCGGAGGTGCGGATCGGGGCCACGATCATGGACTCCGGTTCGACCGGCGTGCCCGGGATCTGGATCGCCCGCGGATCGTTGGTGACGTCGTTGATGATCTCGGCCTCGCCCTTCTCGATGACGTCGCCGGTGATGCCGGCGCCGAGGGACGGGCGGCTCGCCAGGATCTGCTCCGCGTATTCGTCACGGGCAAAGGTCGGGACGAGGCAGCCGGCAGCTCGGTCGACAAGGTAGATCGTCAGCGTGTCGTGCGGAACGACGTCGGCCAGGGTGTCGGCGATTGCCTCGAACACCGCCCCGCCTTCGCGGTGGAGGAGGAGCCGCTCGGTGATCACAAGGAGTTGGCGTTGGCTCGCGAGGCGGCGCTCGAGCGCGGCGCTGCGGCGCTCCAACTCCTCGACCTGGCGGGCGTTGACGATGGCAACGGACGCCTGGGCTCCGACGATCTGAGCAAGTCGCAGGTCGGTCGCGTCGAACGCGTCGCGACCGAGCCGGAAGAGCTCGATGACCCCGAGCAGGCTGTCCTCGTAGCGCAGCGGCACGACGATCATCGACTCGTCGACATCGGTGGTCCCGGGGATCCGCCGTGTCCGCGGATCGTGGGCCGCGTCGTTGACGATCTCGGCGACGCCCGTGGCCGCGATGTGCCCGCCGAGACCCTCGCCCAGGCGCAGGCGGACGAGGTCGGGAGTATGGCGGGCGTAGTGGTCGACTTTGTAGGCGAGCTTGATCGCTTCGAGGGTGACGCCGTCGTCGGCGAGCAGGTAGAAGCGCAGTCCGTGCCAGTCGATGACCGACTCGATCTGGTTCGCGACGGCCTCGGCAACGGCCGAGACGGCGCGGGAGCGGTTCAGCTCGCGGGAGAGCGCCTCGATCCGCTCGAGCTGCTGGCTCCAGCGGATCGTCTCGTGCACGAGTTGCGCATTGTGCAGGGCGAGGCCCGCCTCTTTCGCGATCGCGGCGAGGCGCCCGAGATCGTTGACCGGGATTGCTCCGGGAGTGAAGCCCGCGAGCCCCAGGACGCCCCAGGTCTGGTCGCCGAAGCGGATCGGGACGCAGGCCAGGGAGCGAATCCCGAACTGGCGGATCGGTTCGCTCTGGTAGGCGGGGTCGGCGTCGAGATCCTCGATGACGCAGGGCTCATCGCGCCGGAGGGCGACCAGGACTGGCGAGGTCGGCTCGAGCGCAAATCGGGCTCCTGTCGGGACGCCGAGTTCGTCGCTCTCGACGAGCGTGACGAGCTCGTCGCCCTGGAGGCGCATGAGTCCGACGACATCAACGTTGTAGATCTGGCGGAGACGAGTGTCGAGGTAGCGGGCGATCTCGCCTGGCGTGGCGAGTCTCGCGAGCTCGCCTGACATCTCTTCCCAGCCGTCGCTCTCGAGTGAGCCGAGCTCGGCCCGGGGCGTGATCGGTGGGGCGGCCGCAGCTGGCGCGGCATCGTCGGGGGCCCGTTCCAGCATCAAGCGCTCGAGATATGAGTCGAGAGAGGAACTCCGGAAGCGCCAGGTTCGGCCGACCTTGACGGCGGGGACGTTGTGGTGTTGGGCGAGCCGGTACATCGTCCGGGTGGGCACGGCCAGGTGACGGGCGGCCGCCTCGATCCCGATCCAGCGATCCGCGGTGTCGGCTGGTCCGGCGTCCCCGAGTGGGAGTCCCGCCGCAAGATGCTCGGCCACGCGCCCTCCGATTTGCCTGTTGCTGCCGGTTGTTGCGCGAACGTACCCGAGCGGGGTCGTGCAGACCATGGGCCGGCCGGATGTGAGCGG
>JADGOR010000137.1 GCA_017882855.1 Cellulomonas sp.
GGCGGCAGGGGCTGCGTCTGCGCGGCGGTCACTCCCGGTGCTTCGGCCGGCGGATTCGCCCCACCACTGATCGCCCTGCGCTGCGCGATCGAACCATCGACCTGTTCTGCGAAATGGCAGGCCACCTCATGGCCAGAGTCGAGGGTCCGGAGCTGCGGCTCGACCTCCACGCACTCTGCCGGGTTGCCCAGGCGCTCGCGGAGCCAGCACCGGGTGTGGAAGTGACAGCCGGGCGGCGGAGCAGCGGGGTTGGGGACGTCGCCGGTGAGGATGATCCGGCGCCTCCTGGACTCCACGGCAGGATCCGGGATGGGCACGGCCGAGATCAGCGCCACGGTGTACGGGTGCCGCGGGGCATCGTAGAGCTCCCGCGAGGGTGCCAGCTCGACGATCCGTCCCAGGTACATGACCGCGATCCTGTCGCTGATGTGGCGCACCACCGACAGGTCGTGGGCGATGAATAGGTACGTCAGCCGGAATTGCACCTGCAGTCGCTCGAGAAGGTTGACGATCTGGGCCTGGATCGACACGTCGAGCGCGCTCACCGGCTCGTCCGCGACGATAAGGTCAGGGTTGACCGCGAGCGCGCGCGCAACCCCGACGCGCTGCCGCTGGCCACCGCTGAACTCGTGGGGATAGCGCTCCGCGTAGGAGGGATCGAGGCCCACGATCTCGAACAGCTGCTCGACCCGCTGGCGACGCTCGTTCCGCGTGCCGAGGCTATGAATATCGAGCGGCTCGCCGACGATGCCGCCCACGGTCATTCGAGGGTTCAGGCTGGCATACGGATCCTGGAAGATCATCTGCATGCGTCGGCGCACGCTCCGGAGCGCCGCACCCTCCAGGGTCGTGATGTCCTGTCCGTCGAAGACGATGCGGCCGGCCGTCGGACGGTACAGGCGCAGGATCGCCCGCCCCATGGTGCTCTTGCCGCATCCAGACTCGCCAACGAGGCCCAGCGTCTCCCCACGGCGGAGCGTGAGAGTGACGTCATCGACGGCGCGGACGTCACCCACGTGGCGCTCCACCACGATCCCCTGCGTGATCGGGAAGTAGACCTTGAGCTGGCGCACCTCGAGGAGCGGCGCCTCCGCGTCGGCCGGGCTCGCGACCGGGCTCACCGCGTCCGTCGGGCTCATCGGTCGCGCCCCGATTCCGGCGAGGCGGCGAGCCGATTCGCGCCCGGTCCCGCAGCCGCGCGTCCTGCGGCCTCGGGGGGCTCCGCTGGCGCGAAGCCGGGTCGTTGCGGCGCGCCCGCCGCCGCTTCGTCCGCCGTCGGCGGGTTCCAGCACGCCACGCGATGGGTCGCCTCAGGTCCGGAGGTCCGCACGGTCGTGCCCGGCTCCAGCGGGCCGAGCGAGGGGTTCTCGGTCCAGCAGCGAGCCATCCGCCACGCGCAGCGAGGCGCGAACGGGCAGCCCACGGGGGCGACCCGGAGATCCGGCGGCACGCCCTCGATCGGGATCAGCGCCTCCTCGGGGCCGGCATCAACGCGCGGGATCGAGTGGAGCAGCCCGACGGTGTACGGGTGGCGGGGCTTGGCGAACAGCTCGGGCGTCGTCGCCGCCTCGACGATGAACCCCGCGTACATGACGTTGATCCGGCCGGTCATGCCCGCCACCACGCCGAGGTCATGGGTGATGAGGATGACGGCGGTCCCTCGCTCCTTCGTGAGGCGCTGGAGCAGCTCGAGCACCTGCGCCTGGATCGTGACGTCGAGCGCTGTGGTCGGCTCGTCCGCGATCAGGAGCTGCGGTTCCAGGGCCAGCGCCATCGCGATCATGACCCGCTGCCGCATCCCGCCGCTGAACTGGTGCGGGTAGTTCCGCAGCCGGCCGGCGGGCTCCGCAATGCCCACCATCCCGAGGAGCTCGATCGCCCGGGCCCGTGCGTCCACGCTGCTGACCCGCCGGTGCGCCTGGATGGTCTCGACCATCTGCTCCTCGATCGTGAGGACCGGGTTCAGGCTCGTCATGGGGTCCTGGAAGATCATCGCGATGTCACGTCCCCGGAGCTCCCGCATCGAGGCTTCCGGGAGCTTGGTCAGGTCCTCGGTGTTGAACAGGACCTGGCCGTTCTCGATGTGCCCTGCCGGCTGCGGGAGCAGGCGCATGACGGCGAGGTTGGTCACGCTCTTGCCACAGCCGGACTCACCGACAAGGCCGAGGGTCTCACCTTCCTCGAGGTCGAACGAGACGCCGTTCACCGCATACACGGTGCCATCGTGCGTTCGGAAGCGGACGATCAGGTCGCGAACAGAGAGCAGCATCGTCGCCTATCGCTTCAGGCGCGGGTCGATGGCCTCGCGTAGCCCATCGCCGAGCAGGTTGAACCCGATTGCGCTGAGCACGATCGCTGCGCCGGGGAAGAAGATCAGGTAGGGAGCGGACTGAAGGAAACGCGCCGAGTCGGTCAGCATCTCGCCCCATTCCGCGACGCGCGGATCGCCCGGTCCCAGCCCCAGGAACCCGAGCCCGGCAACGTCGATGATCGCCGTGGCCAGGGCCAGGGTCGCCTGGACGATGAGCGGGGTGAGCGCGTTCGGCATCAGGTGACGCAACAGGATGCGTGCCGGCGTCGCTCCCTCCGCACGGGCCGCGGTCGCGAAGTCCGCCTCGCGCAGGGCGAGGAGGGTGCCGCGCAGCAGCCTGGCGAAGATCGGCGCGTACGAGATGCCGACCGCCAGCATGATCTGCACCTGTCCGTGACCGAGCCAGGCGACGATCCCGATCGCGAGCAGGATGCCAGGGATGGCCAGGAGCACGTCGGTCACGCGCATGAGCACCGCATCGACCTTTCCCCCCGCCCCGCCTGCAACCGCACCGACGACGGACCCGAAGGCGAGCCCGAAGAAGACGGCGACAACGCCCACGGTCAGGCTGATGCGGGCGCCGTAGAGCACGCGCGAGAACTCGTCGCGGCCCAGCAGGTCCGTGCCCATGAGGTGGGCCAGGCTGGGACCCTGCTTGCCGTCGGCGAGGACGCCGAGCGTTGGATCGTAGGGAGCGATGACCGACGCGAGGACCGCGGCCGCGACGAAGATCGCGATGCACACGGCGCCGACCAGCGCCGGCCCGTTGCGCATGAGCCGACGGAATGCGTCCCGCCACAGCCCGCGGCTCGCGCGCGCCGTGGGCCGCGTGACGATTGCGATCGGTTGGCTCACGTCAGCTGTACCGGATCCGGGGGTTCAGGAACGCGTAGCTGATGTCCACGATCAGGTTCACGAACAGGAAGATCGTGGCAAAGATGAGGATGAGCGACTGGACCACGATGTAGTCGTGGTTCTGGATCGCGCTCACCACCCAGGAGCCGACCCCGTTCCATGAGAAGACCGTCTCGGTGAGGACGGCGCCCGCGAGCAGGCCGCCCACCTGGAGGCCGATCACCGTCGCGACGGGTAGCCAGGCGTTGCGCATGATGTGCCGGTCGTCGACGCGGCGCTCGGCGAGACCCTTGGCGCGCGCGGTCCGGACGTAGTCCTCGTTGGCGACGTCGATCACGGAGGCTCGCGTGATCCGGGTCACGATCGCCAGCGGGATGGATCCTAGGGCGATCGACGGTAGGACCAGGTGCGAAAACGAGTCGATGATCGCGTTCGGGCGCCCCGTGAGCAGCGCGTCGATGACCGCGAAGTGCGTGACTTGCGGGATCCCGAGGCGCGGGTCGCTCTGCCCGAGTGCGGGCAGCCAGTGGAGCTGCACCCCGAACACGAACACGAGCGTGTAGCCGAGGACGAAGATCGGGATCGAGATCCCGAAGAGCGACACCACGGTGACGATGCCGTCCACCCAGCCGTTGGGGTGGCGCGCCGCCAGGCGGCCCAGCGGGATGCCGAGGCCGACGGCGAAGATCAGGGCCCCGATCGTCAGCTCGATCGTGCCCGGAAAACGGACGAGGAACGTGTCGGCGACCGACTTTCCATCGACGAAGCTCGACCCGAAGTCGCCATGCAGGAGCCGCACGAGGTAGTTGACGTACTGGACGTAGAGCGGCTGGTCAAGCCCGAGCGTGGTCCGGATCTGGGCAGTCAACTCCGGCGTGGCGTGCTGTCCCAGGATGGCCTCCGCGGGATCGCCCGGAAGCAGCCGCAGGAACAGGAACAGGATGATGGAGAGCCCGAAGAGGACCGGGATGGCCCCGATCACTCGCCGGACGATGAACCTGAGCACGAGACGACGGCATCCCTCTTCGACGAGCCCCCCGAGGTCC
>JADGOR010000004.1 GCA_017882855.1 Cellulomonas sp.
TCGGCAGCTCTGTCCACCTGCTCAGCCGACCCGCGGGCCTGGCCGTAATGCTCGGCTACGTCCTGGTTCTCGGCGTCATCGGCAGGTTCACGACCTTCCGCCGGGACATCACCTAGTTCTCTGTCGCTCCCCCGCCAGGAGTTCCCCAGACCTGTTCTTGACGCGTCAACGATGTGCGCGTTGCCGGCCCATTGCCGATGATGTCGAACGACGTGTGGACTGTGTGAAATCACCTCCCACCAGCAGCGTCACCGTGCGGGGCCACCGGGGCCGTGGCATAGGCTTGAGCGCGGACGAGCCGCCGGCTGCGCCGACGGTCCTTGTGTGGAGAGCGGACGGTCCGAGCGTGTCCCAGACGGCAAAGACGCCAGCCAGCGCCGCGTTCGGCGCGAACGCGTGGCTGGTCGACGAGATGTATCAGAAGTACCTTGCGGACAAGAGCTCCGTCGACGAGGCCTGGTGGGACTTCTTCGCCGACTACTCGGCGCCCGAGGCGCGAGTCGAGACCGGGGCCGACGACGCCGGGCCCGATCGGCCGCCGGCCCCATCGCCGTCACCAAGCCCAGTAGCGACGCCGACCCCGCCGACCCCGCCGGCAACGAGTGGCGGGCCGGCCGTCGGCCGGCCGCCCGCGACGATCAAGCACTCGCTCACCGGACTGGTCACGTCGTCCGCAACCTCGGCCTCGGCCGCACCGGCGGTCGCGGCTCCGATGATCCCCCCGCCCGAGATCCAGACGCCCGAGATCCCGATACCGGCGGACTCGCCGGCGGAGAGCAGCGCGGCCGATGCCGCTCCGGCCACCGACTCGGCGGACGGGGCCGGAACGGCCCTCGTCGATACGTCGGCCACCGAGACCACCCTGACTCAGCCCATCGCGACCGCCCAGCCCGCGACAGCCCCGTATGCGCAACCCCTCCCCGGGGAGCGTCGAGCCCGAACCGACGTCGTCGACGACGTGCAGCGACTCCGGGGGCCGGCCGCCCGGGTCGTCACGAACATGGAGGCGAGCCTCACCGTCCCGACCGCGACCTCCTTCCGGTCGATGCCCGCCAAGATGCTCGTCGACAACCGGATCGTCATCAACAACCACCTCTCGCGCAGCCGTGGCGGGAAGGTCTCCTTCACCCACCTGATCGGCTACGCCATCGTCGAGGCCATCGCCGATCTCCCGGCCATGAACGCCGGCTACACGGAGCTCGACGGCAAGCCGGCGGTCGCTCAGTCCGCACACGTGAACATGGGTCTGGCGATCGACCTGGCAAAGCCCGACGGGACCCGACAGCTGCTCGTCCCGAACATCAAGAGTGCGGAGACGATGGACTTCGCGCATTTCTGGGCCGCATACGAGGAGGTGGTGCGCCGGGCCCGCGCCGGAACGCTCGTCGTGGACGACTTCGCGGGTACCACCATCACGCTGACGAACCCGGGCACGATCGGCACGCAGCAGTCCGTTCCACGCCTGATGGTCGGCCAGGGCACCATCATCGGTGTCGGCGCGATGGACTACCCGGCCGAGTTCCAGGGCTCCTCCGAGGAGCAGCTGGCTCGGCTCGGGGTCTCCAAGGTCCTCACGATCACATCGACCTACGACCACCGCATCATCCAGGGCGCGCAGTCCGGGGAGTTCCTCCGGATCGTCCACCAGAAGCTCCTCGGCGAAGACGACTTCTACGACCGCATCTTCTCCGCGCTCCGGGTCCCATACGAGCCGGTGCGCTGGAAGCAGGACATCACCGTCGACCCGGACTCCGAGCTGGGCAAGCCGGCCCGGATCGTCGAGCTGATCCACGCCTACCGCACCCGCGGCCACCTGATGGCGGACACCGACCCGCTCGCGTACCACCAGCACCGACACCCGGACCTCGACGTCCAGAACCACGGTCTGACGCTGTGGGACCTGGACCGGACGTTCCCGACCGGCGGGTTCGGCGGTTGGAACAGGGCGAAGCTGCGCGACGTCCTGGGGCTGCTGCGCGACTCGTACTGCCGAACCGTCGGGGTCGAGTACATGCACCTCCAGGACCCGCGCCAACGCCGCTGGTTGCAAGAGCGGCTCGAGGGCGGATACCGGCCGAAGCCGGCCGCGGAGCAGCTGCGGATCCTTCGGCGGTTGAATGCCGCGGAGGCGTTCGAGACCTTCCTGCAGACGAAGTACGTCGGTCAGAAGCGGTTCTCGCTCGAGGGCGGCGAGTCGGTGATCCCGCTGCTCGACGCCGTGCTCTCCCGGGCCGCCGAGAGCGGCCTGGACGAGGTCTGCATCGGGATGGCCCACCGTGGCCGGCTCAACGTGCTCGCGAACCTCGCCGGCAAGAGCTACGCACAGATCTTCAAGGAGTTCGAGGGCAGCACAGACCCGCGCAGCGTCCAAGGCTCCGGGGACGTCAAGTACCACCTCGGCACCGAGGGGCTCTTCACCTCCGACGGCGGCCAGCAGACCAAGGTCTACCTCGCGGCCAACCCGTCCCACCTCGAAGCCGCCGACCCGGTGCTCGAGGGCATTGTGCGCGCCAAGCAGGACCGCATCGACCTCGGCGGCGACGGATTCTCCGTCCTTCCGGTGCTGATCCACGGCGACGCTGCGTTCGCCGGCCAGGGCGTGGTGGCCGAGACCCTGAACCTCGCGCAGCTCCGTGGTTACCGCACCGGCGGCACCATCCACGTGATCATCAACAACCAGGTCGGCTTCACCACCGGACCGTCATCGTCCCGCTCGACGCTCTACTGCACCGACGTCGCCAAGGGCATGCAGGTCCCGATCTTCCACGTCAACGGCGATGACCCCGAGGCCTGCGTGCGGGTGGCCGACCTCGCCTTCGAGTTCCGCGAGCAGTTCGACCGCGACGTCATCATCGACATGATCTGCTACCGCCGCCGAGGCCACAACGAGGGCGACGACCCGTCGATGACGCAACCGCTGATGTACGGCCTGATCGAGGCGAAGCGCAGCGTCCGCAAGCTCTACACCGAGGCGCTGGTGCGGCGCGGTGACATCACCGTGGCCGACGCCGAGGTCGTGCTCCAGGACTACCGGGCCCAGCTCGAGCGGGTCTTCACCGAGACGCGGGAGGGCGGCTACACGCCGCCTCCGGAAGCCGAGCCGGTCTCCGGCCTCGAGCGCCCGCAGGCCCAGCTGGAGGACGCCGGCGTGATGGTCGGCTGGCGGACCGCAGTCGACCGAGGCGTGCTGGAACGGATCGGACGCGCGCACTTGCGCCCACCCGAGGGCTTCACGGTCCACCCCAAGCTCATCGCACTGCTCGAGCGTCGCGAGCAGATGTCCCGCGAGGGTGGCATCGACTGGGGCTACGGCGAGCTGCTCGCCTTCGGCTCGCTGCTCATCGAGGGCACCCCGGTCCGACTCGCCGGGCAGGACTCGCGACGCGGCACCTTCGTGCAGCGCCACGCGGTTCTGCACGACCGCGAGACCGGCGCCGAATGGACACCGTTGCTGTACCTCTCGAGCGACCAGGAGAAGTTCTGGGTCTACGACTCGTCGCTGAGCGAGTTCGCGGCGATGGGCTTCGAGTACGGCTACTCGGTCGAGCGACCGGACGCGCTGGTGCTCTGGGAGGCCCAGTTCGGCGACTTCGCGAGCGGCGGGCAGACCATCGTCGATGAGTTCGTCTCCTCCGCGGAGCAGAAGTGGGGTCAGCACGCGTCGGTCGTCCTGCTGCTTCCGCACGGCTTCGAGGGCCAGGGTCCGGACCACTCCTCCGGCCGGATCGAGCGGTTCCTCCAGCTGTGTGCGGAGGACAACATGACCGTGGCGGTTCCGTCGACGCCCGCCTCGTACTTCCACTTGTTGCGTCGCCAGGCGTACGCCCGACCGCGCCGTCCGCTGATCGTCTTCACGCCCAAGTCCATGCTCCGGCTCAAGGCGGCAGCCTCGAGCGTCGAGGAGTTCACGACCGGCACCTTCCGCGAGGTCATCCCTGACTCCGAGTCCGATGCCGGACAGGTCGACCGCGTGCTGCTGTGCTCCGGCAAGGTGTACTACGACCTTCTCGCGCACCGTACCGAGGCAGGTGACCCCCGCACCGCGATCGTCCGGCTCGAGCAGCTGTACCCGCTCGACGTCGAGGCGCTCCGGAGAGCGATCGAGGCCTACCGCGACGCCGAGCTCGTCTGGGTGCAGGAGGAACCGCGCAACCAGGGCGCGTGGCCCTTCATCGCACTGACCGCTCCCGAGGCTCTCGGCCGCCCCGTCCGAGCGGTCACCAGGCCGGCATCGGCCTCACCCGCGTCGGGTTCGCACAAGATCCACGTCGCGGAACAGGCAGCCTTGATCGAGGAGGCCTTCGCCCGCTGAGCGCGCAGGTCGGCCGCACCCCGCGTCTCCCGCGCGTCGTCCGCGGCCGCGGCGCGCGCCCGGTCCACACTGGGAAGGCGTCTGGCACCGGGCGCATCGACGGTCGGGAGGAGCGGACGTGGTGGGTCGTGCCCTTCGCATCTGCGTCGTGGGAGACGAGCTTGTCGCCGCCGCGGGCGACTCCAAGGGCCTCGGCTGGGTCGGGCGCGTCGTAGCGCGCACCCAGAGCGAGATCCCGCCGATCGTGATGACCCTGGCCGTGCCGGCCGAGACGACGACGGCGCTTGGCCTGCGCTGGGACCAGGAGACAGCCCGCCGGTTCTCGCCCGAGGCCGACAACCGGTTGGTGGTGGCGCTCGGTCGGGCCGACCAGCGCGCCGGTATCTCGCCCGCACGTTCGCGGCTCAACCTGGCCAACATCCTCGACGTGGCCGAGGCCCGCCACCTGCCGACCTTCGTCGTCGGGCCGCCACCTGCCGGCGCGCGGGACGCCGAGGCGCTCGCCGAGCTCTCGCGCGCGTACCGCGACGTCGCGATCCGTCGCGGCATCACGTACGTCGACACCTTCGCACCGCTCGAACAGCACGATCAGTGGCTCGCCGATCTCGCGTCGAGCAGCACCGGGCTGCCGGGCCAGGCCGGCTACGGACTCATGGCATGGCTCGTCCTGCACTCGGGCTGGCACACCTGGCTCGAGCTCCCCGCCGACGAGGCGTGACCCTCGCGCCGATCGAGGGACTGCGAGCGTCAGCCCAACGTCGACCGGATCGCCGAGCGCGCAGAATCCACGACCGTGCGCACCGTGTCGACGGTCAGCTGCTCGAGCCCACGGCCGGTTGACGCTCGGCGGAGCTCCGCCCGCATGTCGTCCCGGAATCGCTGCAGCAGGACCTCCGCCTCGGCTGCCCGGGTCCGTGACGCGAGGCGTTCCTCCCATTCCGTTGCGGGTGGCGACGACGGCGTCGCTCCGGCCCGGGCCGACTGCGCGGCAGCCGCAAGATCGGCACGGAGCCCACGCATCGCGCCGCGCACGTCGTCGCGGACCCGGTCGGCCAGGCCTCGCACAGTCTCCGCGAGGTCCTGTTCGATGGTCGCCAGCTCGTCCCGACGCGCGTCGAGCACCTGCCGCCCAGCATCGGTGAGCTCGTAGACCGTCTTGCGCCCGTCCTCGATCCGGTGGACGAGCCCTTCTTCCTCGAGGCGGGCCAACCGCGGGTAGACCGTCCCGGGACTGGGCCGATAGGTCCCACCAAAACGGTCCGAGAGCGCCGTGATGAGCTCGTAACCGTGTTTCGCGCCGGACTCGAGCAGGGCCAGCAGATAGAGCCGCAGCTGGCCGTGAGCGAAGACTGGTGGCATCAGCGAGCCGCCGCGCCGCGAAGGACGGTCAGATGACCCGAGACCGTCTGCGTCGACACGAAGCACCCGCCGGAGTCCTCCCGCAGGTCGACCCGCACCTTGCCAGGCCGCGCCGCCGTGTACTCGCGCCCGTCGACGACGACCCGCCCGCTGACCCTGGTGGCATCGATCGTGATGCCGGTGCCCTCGGGGAGTCGGACCGTGACGTCCCCGGAGACCGTCGTCGCGTTTATCGCCGACGTCGTGCCGGCGCTGTCGAGCACCAGAGCGCCCGAGACCGAGTGGGCCGAGACCCGGGCGAAGTGGCCTTGAGCGGTCAGGTCTCCGGACACCGTGTTGAGCTGAACGTCCCCGATGTGGTTGCGCACGATGATCTCCCCCGAGACCGTTCGTGCCGCGAGCGCCCCGACGGTGGAATCGGCAACCAACGCACCCGAGACGGTGGAGATCTGCGCGTCCTCGCGCACCCCGGCGAGCAAGCCGTCCGCGCTCACGGTGCCGAGCCTCGCGTGCACCTCGCGCGGCACCGCGATGTGGACATTCACGCTGTCGCGATTGGCGAAGTGCCGGAACTTGTCCACGAAGTTCTCCCAGCCGCTGAGCGTGTAGGAGTACCCCACCCGGAGCTCGCCGTCCACGAGACTCACCTCGAGGGGCGCGCCGACGACCGAGTGGACCTCGACGGTGGCGCCGGTGGAGTCGTCGTCGCGCGCGACGACGTCGACCCGTCCGGCCACGATCTGCACGCGAATCGTCCGGACCTGCTCGATCTCGATGATCTGCGGGCCGGCGACGACCCAGGACTCGGTAGGCATGATTGCTCCCATCTCGCGATATAACGCGTATCGGGAGACACGTTATATCTCGTGTGAGAACAATGCAACAGGAGCAGTGCCTCAGGCGATGACGCCGGCTCCGCGCAGCTCGACCGTGAGGTCCTGCGGGTTCGAGGCAATGCTGAGGGCCTCGTCGTAGCTCACGACGCCGTCCCGGACCAGCTGGAACAGGTGCTGGTCGAAGGTCTGCATCTTGTAGTAGCCACCGTCGGCGATCAGGTCCACCATCGGCGGACCGCTCGTCGGGTCAAGGATGACCTCGGCGGTGCGTCCGGTGTTCACCATGACCTCGACCGCCACGCACCGTCCCGTGGTGTCCTGGCGACGCAACAGGCGCTGAGAGATGATGCCGCGCAGCGACTGCGACACCGACGTCCGGATCTGCTTCTGCTCGTACGGCGGGAAGAAGTCGACGATCCGGTTGATCGTCTCTTGCGCGTCGATCGTGTGCAGGGTGGAGAGCACCAGGTGTCCGGTCTCGGCGGCGGCGAGGGCGGCGCGAACCGTCTCCAGGTCGCGCATCTCACCGACCAGGATCACGTCCGGGTCCTGTCGCATCGCAGCCCGCAGCGCGCTGTTGAAATCGACCGTGTCCTGGCGCACCTCGCGCTGGCTGATGATCGCCTTCTTGTCGTGGTGCAGGACCTCGATCGGGTCCTCGATCGTCACGATGTTGACCTCGCGGTAGGTGTTGATGAGGTCGACCATCGAGGCGAGCGTCGTCGTCTTGCCGGAGCCGGTCGGGCCGGTGACCAGGACCAGTCCGCGCGGTTCGAGGGCGAGCTCGCCGACGACCTCGGGCAGTCCCAGCTCGGCAAGGGTCTGGGCTCCGACGGAAACACGCCGGAACACCAGCGCGCACGCTCCGCGGGCCCGGTACGCGTTCACCCGGAACCGGCCGACGCCGGAGAGCGAATAGGCGAAGTCCGCCTCGCTCGTCGCGTTGAAGGCGTCCATCAGCTCGGCCGGCAGCACCTCGCCGACCATCGACTCGGTGTCGGCGGGCCGCAGCTCGGGAGCCTGGAGCCGGCGCAATCGACCGTCCACGCGCACCCGCGGGGAAGATCCGACCTTGCAGTGCAGGTCCGATCCGTTCGTGCTCGCGAGAGCATGCAGCAGGGGGACGACAGACTGGGGGCGCTCACTCACGACGTATCCATCGGCGTCGCGAGCCGAGAACTTGACGAAAGCGCCGAAATTCCGCTGAGCAGAGACGTCCGACGGGCCTCGTCGCTCGCGAGGCGCGCGTTGTGGGACGATGGAACCTGCTGCACGACGCGACGTCGGGCAGATTGTCGCGCCCGAGCCGAGGAGATCCCATGAGCAAGAGCTCTCGCAAGAAGCACACCCGCAAGCAGAGCAAGGCCAACCACGGCAACCGTCCGAACTCCTGAGGCCCGCCGGCCCGGCGCGGCATCGCGGCGGGGCCGACCAGGACAGTTGCGGTGTCGGTCCAGCTGGATGGACTGACCGCAGCTAGTACTCCAGGCGCTCCCGGAGCACGGAGATCTGCTCGCGGATGCGTAGGTGCAGCTCCGCCGGAGCCTCCTCGGTGCACGAGCGCCGAACCAGCTTCTTCACATGCTCCTCGATGCCCAGCTCACGCAGGCACGGAGCGCACTCATCCATGTGCGCGCGCATCCGCGACATGTCCGCGGCGGGCATCTCTTCGTCCAGGAACTCGAACAGCTTGTCCAGCGCCTCCCGGCAGTCGACCCCGGAGGTCGATCCGCCGCAGGGCGTGTCCTGAGTCGTCACGAGGAACCCTCCCCCGGCGTCGAAGCGACGAAACCGCGCCCACGCGCGTAGTCGGAGAGCAGATCGCGCAACTGGTGCCGACCGCGGTGCAACCGGGACATCACCGTTCCGATCGGCGTTCCCATGATCTCCGCGATCTCCTTGTAGGGGAAGCCCTCGACGTCGGCCAGGTAGACCGCGATCCGGAACTCCTCCGGCAGCCTCTGGAGCGCTTCCTTGACGTCGCTGTCCGGGAGCGCGTCGAGCGCCTCTGTCTCGGCGGAGCGAAGGCCGCGCGACGTGTGGGACTCGGCACGCGCGATCTGCCAGTCCTCGACATCCTCCGCCGAGGACTGCAGGGGCTCGCGCTGCTTCTTGCGGTAGGAGTTGATGAAGGCGTTCGTCAGGATCCGGTAGAGCCATGCCTTGAGGTTCGTCCCGGGTCGGTACTGATGGAACGCGGCGTAGGCACGCGCATAGGTCTCCTGGACCAGGTCCTCGGCGTCGGACGGGTTGCGCGTCATCCGCAAGGCGGCCGAGTACAACTGGTCGACGAAGACCAGCGCCTCGGCTTCGAACCGCGTGGTCCTGGCGGCACTGTCCTCAGTCTGCGGTGCCCGGCTGGTGTCTTCACTCATCGCCCCTGAGCCTAGCTCGGCGCGCGGCAACAGATGCACCCGACGCGGGGGGCTGGCGAGTGCGCAACTCATGCGCTGTTCAACGCCGGGTGCCGCTCGGACATTCCGCAGGTGCCCCGCCACGGTGCACGGTCTAGCGTGGTCGCATGACGGAGTTCGACTCCTCGAGCTCCGGTACGTTCTTGACGCCGTAGGCGGAGCGAACTAAGGACACACCATGCTGCTACGTCGCATCGCTCGCCCGCTCCTCGCCTCGTGGTTCTTCCTCGAGGGGGTCGACGCGGTCCGCTACCCCACGGCTCACGCGGAGCGCGCCGCGCCGGTGCTCAACCCGCTGAGTGAACGACTGCCCATCGCGATCGAGACCCGTCGGTTGGCACAAGCGCATGGTGCGGCACTGGCCGGCTGCGCGGTCATGCTGGCGATCGGCAAGGCGCCCCGGACCGCGGCCTTCGCACTGGCCGCGCTCACGGCGCCCGTGGCCGTCGTCGGCCAACCGTTCTGGTCCACCCGCGACCCCCAGCTGCGGGCCGACTACCTCCGCGGGTTCCTCCGGAACGTGGGCATGATCGGCGGCGCGCTGGTCGCGGCGGCCGACACGGAAGGGAAACCGGGCCTCGCGTGGCGGATCGGACAGTCGCGGGAGCGGAGAGCCAAGGCCCACGCACAGAGCTCCTAGCGCCGCGCGACTGGACGACCTGTCGATATCGGCTCGGGCCGTCGAGGAGCCGAACGCTAGGCTCGGGCCATGACCAACCCGCTCGGGCCCGACGCCGTTCGGGCCGCCCCGGGTGACCACCCGTGGACCGCGCCGTATGCCGAGCATCCGCTCGATGCGACGGTGGACGTCCCCGGTTCGAAGTCGCTCACCAACCGCTTCCTGGTCGTCAGCGCTCTCGCGGACGGACCGAGCCTGCTCCGCGGTGCGCTCCGCTCACGCGACACGAGCCTGATGGCCGCGGCTCTCGGTGCGCTGGGTGTGGTGGTGGCGCCCGAGACGACCAGCGACTGGCGGGTCACTCCCGGACCACTTCGCGGCCCCGCCTCGATCGACTGCGGACTTGCCGGCACGGTGATGCGGTTCTTGCCGCCGCTCGCCGCGCTTTCCGAAGGCCCGGTGGCCCTCGATGGTGACACCCAAGCGCGCCGGCGTCCGATGGGCCCGATGCTCGATGCCTTGCGCGCGCTCGGGGTGCGGATCGAGGACGGCGGCTGCGGCGCACTGCCGTTCACGATCCACGGCGCGGGTCGCGTCCACGGCGGGACGATCGACATCGACTCCGCCGCCTCGAGCCAGTTCGTCTCGGGCCTTCTGCTCGCCGCCGCACGGTTCGACACCGGCCTCACCCTGCGGCACGTGGGCGTGACCCTGCCGAGCCGGCCCCACATCGACATGACGGTTCAGGTGCTCAGGTCCGCCGGTGTCGTCGTGGACGACTCGACCCCGACGGTGTGGCGGGTGGAGCCCGGGTCGATCGCGGCCCGCGACGTCCGGGTCGAACCTGACCTCTCCAACGCCGGCCCGTTCCTCGCGGCGGCGCTGGTGGCCGGCGGCACGGTCCGGGTGCCCGGCTGGCCGAGCCGGACCACCCAGCCGGGGGTGCAGTTCGCCGACCTGCTGGCACGCATGGGCGGTCATGTCTCGCTCGACGGCGAGGTCCTGACAGTCACCGGGGACGGCACCGTGCACGGCCTCGACGTGGACCTCTCCGAGGCCGGTGAGATCGCCCCGACGATCGCGGCCCTCGCCGCCCTCGCGGACTCCCCCACGCGGCTCCGCGGTATCGCGCACCTTCGCGGCCACGAGACGGACCGCCTGGCCGCTCTCGCCACCGAGATCACGCGGCTCGGCGGCCACGCGGAGCAGACCTCCGACGGACTCGTGATCACGCCGCGTCCGCTGCACCCGACGCTCGTGCGCACCTATCACGACCACCGGATGGCCACCGCGGGCGCCCTGATCGGGCTGAGGGTGCCCGGCGTCGAGGTCGAGGACATCGCGACGACCGCCAAGACCATGCCGGACTTCCCGTTGATGTGGCAGCGGATGCTTGTCGGCGCGGAGCGCTGATGCGCCTCCGGCCGGGTCGCGGGGTGCCGACGTGATCGCGGGGCCGACCAGATGAGGGACCGCGATCACGGGTTCGACGAGAGCCAGGTGCGGATGCGGCCGAACCCGCACGGCTCCCGGCCACGGACCAAGCGGCACCCCGAGCATGGTGGCGCCGAGCCCGGGCTGGTCATCGGTGTGGACCGGGGCCGGTACTCCGTGCTGATCGACGCGGACACCAGCACCGAGCACCCGATCACCGCGATGAAGGCTCGTGAGCTAGGCCGGGAGCGGGTCGTCGTCGGGGACCGGGTCGACGTCGTCGGGGACACCTCGGGCGTCGACGGCTCGCTGGCCCGGATCGTGCGGATCGACGAGCGCACGACCACGCTGCGCCGCAGCGCCGATGACACCGACCCGGTCGAGCGCGTCCTCGTGGCGAACGCGGAGCAGCTCGTCATCGTGACGGCGCTCGCCGACCCGGAGCCGCGACCTCGGATGATCGATCGCTGCGTAGTTGCGGCGTACGACGCGGGGATGGAGGTCCTGCTCTGCCTGACCAAGGCCGATCTCGCCGACGCGTCCGGATACCGGGCCAGGTACGAGCCGGTCGGGGTCGACGTCGTCGTGACGGCGCAGCGCCCTGACGGCTCGATCGACGGGATCGACCTGGTCCGCACCGCGTTGGAAGGACGGAGCTCCGTACTGGTCGGGCACTCGGGGGTTGGCAAGTCCACCCTGGTCAACGCCCTGGTCCCCGACGCGGCCCGCGCCATCGGCCACGTCAATGTGGTCACCGGACGGGGTCGGCACACGTCGAGCTCGGCGGTCGCCCTCCGGATGCCGCCGCTCGAGGGCCATCGGGGCGGGTGGGTGATCGACACACCCGGCGTGCGATCCTTCGGCCTCGCGCACGTTCGCGTCGAGCACCTGCTCGCCGCGTTCCAGGACCTGGCGGAGGTGGCCGAGTCGTGCCCGCGCGGCTGCACCCACCTCGAGGACTCACCCGACTGCGAGCTGGACACCTGGGCCGCGGGGGGCAGCGCGCCCGAGAACGCGGACCTGCCCGCGCGCGCGGCGCGGCTCGAGTCGTTCCGCCGTCTCCTCACCAGCCGCAACGGCGGAGACACCGACCGTTGAGCGGCGCGTGAGGCCCCGCCCGCCGACGCGCCCCGGTAGCGTTCAGGCATGGCTGTTCGACGTGGGTACGACGACGATCTCCGACTCGCACACGTCATCGCCGACCAGGTCGACTCGCAGACGATGGAGCGGTTCCGCTCGATCGACCTGCATGTGGAGACCAAGCCGGATCAGACGCCCGTGACCGACGCCGACCGCACCGCGGAGGAGATCGTTCGGGCCCAGCTCGGCCGGACCCGCCCGCGCGACGCCGTCATCGGCGAAGAGTTCCCCGACACCGGCCACGGCCCTCGGCAATGGGTCATCGACCCGATCGACGGGACCAAGAACTTCGTCCGCGGGGTCCCGGTCTGGGCGACGCTGATCGCCCTGGTCGACGGCGGCGAGCCGGTCCTGGGCGTGGTGAGCGCACCGGCGCTCGGCCGACGGTGGTGGGCCGCCGTCGGATCGGGTGCATGGACGGGCAAGTCGCTGTCCGCCGCAACACGTCTGGCCGTCTCGGGGGTAGACCGCCTTGCCGACGCGTCCCTCTCCTACTCCTCGCTGAGCGGGTGGGAGGACGCCGGTCGATTCGATGCGTTTCTCGAGCTGACCCACTCGGTCTGGCGGACCCGTGCCTACGGCGACTTCTGGTCGCACGTGCTGGTGGCGGAGGGCGCCGTGGACGTCTCGTGCGAGCCAGAGCTCGCTCTGCACGACATGGCCGCCCTGGTCCCGATCGTCAGGGAGGCGGGTGGCCGGTTCACCTCGCTACGCGGCGAGCCGGGCCCGTTCGGCGGTTCAGCGGTCGCGAGCAACGGCCTGCTGCACGACGAGGTGCTGAGGATCCTGGACGGGCGACGCCGGCACTGACGCCTATCGGCCGGTGGCGACCAGCGAGGCGAGCTCGCTGACGTCGTACCAGAGGAGATCACGCTCGACCAGTCGTTCCGCCGCACCGAGGTCGCCCGCGATGGCGGCCGAGACGTCGGGTGCGGCCGCAGCCTCGTCGACATGGACACACGCGACCTGGGACCAGACCACGGGCGTGACTATCTCGATCGCGCCCGGCGCCGCGTCCGGGTCGGCTACCTGATCGGTCACCTGGACCGCGACGTCGGCACTCACCACGACGCGCCGCCTGGGTGCGTCGCGGTGCTCAGCCAGGCGCACCACGCTTGCATCCGCTGCGGCGAGCTGGGCCGCGTACTCGAGGCTCTCGTCGTCGTCATGCGGCAGGGCATCGGACAGCGCACCGGTGACGGCGTACGCCCGGCGGGGCGCGAGCCCCTCGGGGTCGGCGAGCTCGCTCATCGTGGCCGGAAGGTAGACGCGCACGTTGCCAGTGTGCCCGGTCAACGGCGGGAGAGCAGGTGCGCGCGCCGACGACGCGCCACACCGTCTGCTCGAGCGCTCGGACGCGGTGCGCCCAGAGCGAGCCGCTCGGCGAGGGCCGCGATCGCTCGCCGAGCCGGCGAGCCCGAGGCCTGCTCGCGCAAGGTGCGACCCGAGAGCAGCGCGCCGTCGCACGCGGCGCGATCATCGGGCACGAGAACCGGATCCTCGACCCCGGCGAACCGGGCCAGCGCCTCTCGCACCGCATCGTTCGCCCGCGAGCCAACGGCTGAGGCCCGCACCCGATTCACGACGACGACCCGGTCCGCGCCCGGGCGGATGAGCTCACGATCACTCAGGTCGGCCAGCGCTCGGACGAGTCGAGCGACACCCACCGGGTCGCCCGAGCCGACGGCGACGACCGCATCGGCCGCCCGCAGCACTCCGATCGTGCTGGCGTTGCGTCGAGCGGCCATCCCGGGGTACTCAGCGCCCGCCTCCTTCTCGAGGCAGAAGCCGCAGTCCACGACCACCCAGTCCACGACCCTCAGGGCGACGTCCCAGACCAGGTCGAGAGCGCTCGGCGTCAGCTCGGGCCACCGTTCGGCCCGGTTCAGTCCGGTCAGCAGGTGAAAGCCGGGCGCGAGCTGCGTGGCCTGCTGCAGGACGAGCTCCGGCGCGAGGCTTCCGCTGGCGGCGAGCCTGGCCACCGACGCGATCCCGGCCGACTCGTCGAGCAGCCCGAGAGCCATCGCGAGCGATGAGCCGTAGGTGTCGGCGTCGACGAGCAGGACGACCTTGCCGAGAGCGACAAGCTCTGCAGCAAGGTTCACCGCGATCGTGCTTCGGCCCGGCGCTCCGGTCGGTCCCCAGACCGCAACCAGCCGGCCGCGCTCTCGTGGCGGATCGGCCGACCCCGCGGGCTTCTCGAGCGCAGACACCGGGTGACTGACCGGAGCGGCGAGAGAGAGGCCCGCCGCAAGATCGCGCGCGAGGTCCTCGACGGCGTCGGCGATCTCCTCGGCGGTGCGGTCGCCCCGGACCACGAGCGTCGCGCCGAGAGCCTCCATCCGCTCCGCCTGCCAATCGCTGTGCGCGTCTACGATCGCCACCACAGCGGCCCCGACGCCGCGAAGACGCACCACGCCCTCGCGGTCGAGCTCGGGAAGATCGGCCGAGAGAACGACGACTCGGCCAAGGCCTGCGGCGGCCGCCGCGAGCAGCTCCGCGAGGTCGGCGCACCTGCGGACCACCCGCAGCGCGGACGTCCGTGCATCGAGGGCGGCCACGATGCTCGGTTCCTGTGGCCCGCGGATGGCGCACAGAACCCCAGTTGTCATCGCGGCGCCGCCCCGTCCCAGCCGGGGATCGGCACGATCGCCACCGAGCCCTCGGCCGCCAGGGCACCCAGCACGGCCGGGAGCTGGGCGGTCGGCACGAGCACCTGGACGGTCGAGCCGGAGTTGACGGAGAAGCTCCCGGCGTCCTTGCCGACCTCCGCCACCGTGAGGCCCTCGGCCACGGCGTGCGGCGCCGCCCCGGCCGCGATCGAGTCGCGATCCGGGGTGAACCACAGGTCGACCCGAGCGCCCGGGCGGACGCCGTCCGCGAGGGCCGTCTGGACCGGTACCGCAACTGGGCGAAGCCCGAGACCGTCACCGTCGCCGACCGACGAGCGCGGGATCAGCTCGCCGTCGCCGACCGTGCGCGTGATGACCGCGCCGGTCGGGAGGCTCTCGTCGGGCGAGAGGTATCTGCTCGCGTCCGCGAGATGAACCCGCACGACGCCGACCCGCTCCCCGCGGAGAGGTTGGCCGGGTGTCAGCACGCCGTGCGCGACGAGCACGGGCGTGGTCCGATCCGCCTGGCCCACCGTCCACGCGCCGAGGGCCACGGCGAGCGCCACCAGGACGACGCCGACGAGCAGTCGCGGGTCACGCCAGCCGGGCCGGCGCAGTCGTGACGCAACCTGACCGAACTCACCGCGGGACGACATCGTGGAGCCTTCCGGCCGAGCACTCATCTGAAGAGGACATAAGGGACATCATGCCGAGTGTGGACCCGATCGCGCTGGCACTTGTGGATTATGTTCGAGCCGCAAGCGGGCGTGCCAGACTTGGGGCATGACATCCCGGTTCCTCACGCTCGCGGACGTCACCGAGGTGCTCAACATCTCGAGCACGCAGGCCTACGCTCTCGTGCGGTCCGGAGAGCTCCCCGCGATTCAGGTCGGCGGCCGCGGTCAGTGGCGGGTCGAGGCAAGCGAGCTCGAGGGGTATATCCAGCGGATGTACGCCGAGACGCGAGCGAAGATCGACGGCGGCGTCCCGCACGACTGACGCCGCCGGGTTCCGCAAGGCGCGCACCCCGGACCACCTGAGTGGCAGCCACGTCGTGACGGCCTGGGAGTCGGGCGCGACGTTCAGCTGCTGCTGACCCGGAGGATGGCCGCGAACGGCACGGCCAGCGGACGCGCCGATCGCTCGTCGCCCCGACCGTCGGAGTCCGGTGCTATGTCGAGGTGGTCCTGTCCGACGGCGACGATCCGGCCCAGGTGAGTCGAGTCCGTGGTGACGACCTGGACCGAGCGGCCCTCGACCGCGAGCCCGCGAAGCGCATGACCGAGGCCAAGACGTCGGAGCACCTCCCCCGCGGGCGGCGCCGCGTACGCGCTGAGCCCCCCGATCGCCGTCAGTGCCGCTTGCGGGACGAGGTGCCGTCGCAAGCCCTCGGCGAGGAGCAACCACTCGCTCGCCACGTCCGCGACCTCGCCGCGCAGCACCTCGCCGCCGCGCAGTCGAAGGTCCACCGGTGCACGGCCCTGGGTCCGGAGCCGATCCGCGATCGCGACCCCCGCTCTCTCGGCCGCGACCCGGTCGGCGACCTCCGAGTCCCGCTCGTGCGCGCGGGTCGAGCCGAGCTGTGCCTCGAGATCGGCGAAGAGCTCTTCCCAGCGCATGCCCGCACCGTAGCCCGGGCCGGTCCTGACCGGAGCGGATTCCACAGTGCGCCGGAAGGGTGGACACGGCGCGCGAAACCAGATACACCTAGCGATGTCTAAATGGATCAATCGCCATCACTAGGTATCTACGGAGTCCATCATGGATCGAAACCCGGCCGCTCTCTCCCGCGTCAGTTGCGCGCTGGCCATCGTCGCGATCCTCGTCGCCGCACCGCTGCTGGGGGCCATCGCGTGGTCTCGCAGCGGGGCGCTGATGGTGGCACCGACGCTCCCGCCGGACGCGGTCGTTCTCGCACTGCTCGCTCTTGGCGGCGCCGCCGCCTCGGGCTACCTCGCCGCAGGGATCCTCCTCGACCTTGCCCGATGCGTCGGCCGGTGGGCGAACACAGGCATCGGGGCCCGGCCAGTGCGGAGATCCCAAGGCCGGTTGCCGATCGCAAAGCGCTTGGTGGCCGGTGCGCTCGGTGTCGGCCTGCTCTCAGCTGTCGCGCTGCCCGCGCACGCGACCGGCGAGTGGGATCCGGGCTGGCAGGCCCTGGCACCCGCGGTCGTCGCGACCGAGACGACGGTTCCCACCCCAGCGGCAAGCGCGAGCGGGACACCGGTCGCCACACCAGCGGCAAGCGCCACCGCGGCACCAGCGTTCGCGAGTGCGTCGCCCGGCAACGCGGCGGAGGCCACACCGCGACAGGCGGAGGTCGTCGTTCGCGCCGGTGACTCGCTCTGGCGGATCGCTGCACAGCACCTGGATCCGCTCGCGTCACCTGCCCAGATCGCCGCCGCTTGGCCCGGCTGGTATGCCGCCAACCGTGACGTCGTCGGACCCGACCCAGGCCTGATTCACCCCGGTCAGGTCCTCTCCCGGCCCGAAACCGATTCGGTCGCGCGGTGACCGCGCCGACGGCGACCAGCGCGCCCGTCGGACCGCCGGCCGTCCTCGCGACGGAACGTGACCACACTCTGGCGAGCGCATCGGGACGCCCGACGACGAGGCCGCGACCCGGTCGTGACGCCGCGATCACGGCCGAGCTGCTTTCGAGCGCCGGACCCGGCCTGAGCCGGCCGCTGCTCGCGGGGCCCGGTCAGGTCGCACCCGCGGCCACTCCGGGCACGAGCACCCCGACCAGCCCCGCCACACAGCTTCCGGACCCCAGATCCGTGAGCTGCTCGATCGCTCAGGCCGCCGCCGAAGTCCTCGCCGGCATCCGACCCGTCGCTCAGCTCACCCGATGGGTCACTCCGGAGGTCTTCGGCGCGCTCGCCACCAGGGCCGCAATCGTCGTTCGGCAGCGCGGACGGGGCGCGGCTCCTCGCGTGACCGTGCGTCGGGTCCGCGTCTGCCGCCTCAGCCAGCTGGTCGCCGAGGCAAGCGTGGTGCTCGACGACGGCGACCGGGTCCGCGCCGCGGCTATCCGCCTCGAGAGCCACCGCGGCTACTGGCGCGCCACGGTCCTCGAGATCGGCTAGCCGCCGGAAGACTCAGGCCACCTCGTTCTTCCCGTGGCAGAGCTTGTACTTCTTGCCCGACCCGCACGGGCACTGCGCGTTGCGGGGAGTCCCCGGGAACGTCTTGCCGTCGCCCGCGACCGAGACGGCCTGCTTGACCGCCGACGACGTCACCGGGCCCGAAGAGTCGCCGTCGACGCTTGGCGCGCTGTACTGGAGCGGAGGACGGCGAGCCGGAGCGTCGAGCCCCGTCGCCACCAGGCCCGGGGCGGACGTGGCCGCGACCTTCACGGCCGTCGCCGCTCGCGCCGGCACTTCATCTGCGAGCGCTTCCGAAGCCGGCGCTCCCTCTGACGGCGCGTCCGCGACCGCAGGCTCCGCCACCTGGATCTCCAGGTTGTAGAGGAAGCCGACCGACTCCTCCTTGATCCCCTCCGTCATCGCCTGGAAGAGCTGGAAGCCCTCGCGCTGGTACTCCACGAGCGGGTCACGCTGTGCCATCGCGCGCAGCCCGATGCCCTCCTTGAGGTAATCCATCTCATAGAGGTGCTCGCGCCACTTGCGGTCGAGGACCGAGAGCACCACACGGCGCTCGAGGTCACGCATCGCCGGTTCGCCGATCCGCTCCTCGCGCGCCTGGTAGGCCAACCGCGCGTCCGAGAAGATCTCGGTGCGCAGCATCTCAGCGGTCAACCGGGTCGGACCGCCCGCCTCCACTACCACCTCGTCCGGGGTGATCGAGATCGGGTAGACGGCCTTGAGCGCTGTCCAGAGACCGTCGAGATCCCAGACCTCGGGGGCCCCGCCCGTCGTCGCACCGTTGACGTATGCCGAGATGACGTCGGTGGTGAAGTGCTTGACCTGCTCCGCCATGTCCTCGCCCTCGAGCACGCGCCGACGCTCGTCGTAGATCACGGTGCGCTGACGGGAGAGCACGTCATCGTATTTGAGGACGTTCTTGCGGATCTCGAAGTTGCGGCCCTCGACCTGTGACTGTGCGCTGCGGATACCGCGGGTCACGAGCTTCGACTCGAGCGGCAGGTCCTCCGGGAAGCCCGCGCGAGTCATCAGCGACTCCGCCAGGCCCGAGTTGAAGAGCCGCATCAGATCGTCCTGCAGTGAGAGGTAGAACCGCGACTCGCCCGGGTCGCCCTGGCGGCCGGACCGACCGCGGAGCTGGTTGTCGATGCGTCGGGACTCGTGCCGCTCGGTGCCGAGGACGTACAGGCCACCGAGCTCGACGACCTCGTCGTGCTCCGCGGCGACGGCTGCTTGGGCCTTTTCCAGGGCCTGCGGCCAGGCGGCCTCGTACTCGTCCGGCGACTCGGCGGGGTCGAGGCCACGCTTGGCCAGATCCGCGATCGTGATGAACTCGGCGTTGCCGCCGAGCATGATGTCGGTGCCGCGGCCGGCCATGTTGGTCGCGACCGTGACGGCGCCCTTGCGGCCCGCCTGCGCGACGATCGACGCCTCGCGCTGGTGCTGCTTCGCATTCAGCACCTCGTGCGGGACGCCCTGCTTGCGCAAGAGCTGGGCCAGGTGCTCGCTCTTCTCCACACTCGTGGTGCCGACCAGGACCGGCTGGCCCTTGGCATGGCGTTCCACGATGTCCAGGACGACGGCGTCGTACTTCGCTGACTCCGCCTTGTACACGAGGTCGCCCTCGTCGATCCGGATCATCGGCATGTTGGTCGGGATCGGCACCACGCCGAGCTTGTAGGTGCCGTTGAACTCGGCGGCCTCGGTCTCGGCGGTGCCGGTCATGCCGGAGAGCTTGGCGTACAGGCGGAAGTAGTTCTGCAGGGTGATCGTCGCGAGGGTCTGGTTCTCGGCCTTGATGACCACACCCTCCTTGGCCTCGATGGCCTGGTGCATCCCCTCGTTGTAGCGGCGGCCGGGCAGCATGCGCCCGGTGTGCTCGTCGACGATGAGGACCTCGCCGTTGAGGATCACGTAGTCCTTGTCGCGCTTGAAGAGCTCCTTGGCCTTCACGGCGTTGTTGAGGAAGCCGACGAGCGGCGTGTTGAGCGACTCGTAGAGGTTGTCGATGCCGAGGTAGTCCTCGACCCGCTCGATACCCGGTTCGAGCACACCGACCGTGCGCTTCTTCTCGTCGACCTCGTAGTCGCGGTCCCGCTGGAGACGCTGGGCGACCCGAGCGAACTCGGTGTACCAGCGGTTCACATCGCCTGTCGCCGGCCCCGAGATGATCAGCGGGGTACGCGCCTCGTCGACCAGGATCGAGTCGACCTCGTCGACGATGGCGAAGTTGTGGCCACGCTGGACCAGCTCCTCCGGCGACCACGCCATGTTGTCGCGCAGGTAGTCGAAACCGAACTCGTTGTTGGTGCCGTAGGTGATGTCCGCCGTGTACTGGGCCCGACGCTCGGTCGGCTGCTGCCCCGCGAGGATGCAGCCCGTCGTGAGCCCGAGGAATCGGAACACGCGCCCCATCAGCTCGCTCTGGTACTCCGCGAGGTAGTCGTTCACCGTGACGACGTGCACGCCCTTGCCGGTCAACGCGTTGAGGTAGGCGGGAAGCGTCGCGACCAGGGTCTTGCCCTCGCCGGTCTTCATCTCGGCGATGTTCCCGAGGTGCAGGGCCGCGCCACCCATGATCTGGACGTCGAAGTGCCGCTGGCCGAGGGTGCGCCGGGCCGCCTCGCGCACGCTGCAGAAGGCTTCGGGAAGCAGGTCGTCGAGCGACTCGCCGGCCTCGGACCGCTCCTTGAAGCGGTCCGTCTCCTCGCGGAGCTCCGCGTCGGACAAGACGGAGAAGCTGTCCTCCAGGGCATTCACCTGATCGGCGATCCCCGACAGCTTCCTCAGGATCCTGCCCTCGCCGATGCGAAGGATCTTCTCAAAGACCGCAGGCACGCTTGACTCCCGACATGATCATCGCCCGCACGCCGGTCGGTGGCGGGTCCCGGTCCGCGCGCGCGAGCGCGTCGACCCTCGTCCATCGTAAGCGAGGCTCAGTCCCGCGGGCGCACGAGAACGACGGCGAGCGCGAGCAGCGCGCCGCCAAGGATGCCCAGCGGACCGAGCCGCTCGCCGAGGACGAAGGCTGCCAAGACGGCCGCGGTGAGCGGCTCGAGCAGCGAGAGCAGCACGGCGGTCGTGGCCGGCACGGTCCGCAAGCCGGTCAGGAACGCCACGTACGCACCGGCCGTCGGGACCAGGCCCATGACGACCACGAGGCCCCAGTTGACCGCGGTGTGCGGAAGGTGCCACCCGAAGGCGAGCGCGAACGGCAGGACCATGCAGCCACCGAGCAGGAACGAATAGCCGGTGAGGATCGCGGCGTCGAGCCCGGGTACCTGCCTCTCGTTGATGATCGTCACGGCGCCGAATGCCCCTGCTGCGAGCACCGCCAGCACGACCCCAAGCCCCGCCGCGGTGCCGGCCGGAGCCGCGACCCCCAGCAGGAGCACCAGGCCGAGCAGGGCGATCACCAGGGCCGTGACAACGGTCCGCTCGGGACGGTGGCGGCGTACCACCGTCGTCCAGAGAGCCACCAGGACGGGCGATGCGCCGATCGTGACGAGCGTCGCGGTGCTCACCGAGACCGTCACCACGGCGGTGAAGAAGGAGACCTCGAAGACTGCGGTGAGGAAGGCCGTCACTACGATCCGGACCAGAGCCGCCCGAGAGAGCCGGACGGTGTGCAGGCGGCCGACGAGGCCGAGGCCGGCCAGCAGGAGAAGGCCACCGGTGAGCATCCGCATGGAGGCCACCGACAGCACGCCCAGGTGCTCGCGGCGTACCAGAAGTGAACCGAGCACCCCGCCGGTGCCCCAGCAGACGGCCGCGACCAGCACCAGCAGGAAGTCCACCCGACGGATCGGAACCTCACCCGGTGCGTGCGCACCCTCCGGGCGAGTCATCACCGGCTCGGTCACACCACCACGCCCGTTAGCACGCCGGCGTCGTCGGCCGACGCCGCGGCACCCCCCAGCCTCGCCGCGAGAGGCCGGGCGAACGCGCCCCGGTAGGGCGCTGCCACGTCGATCCGGTCGAGGTCGAGCCAGCGCGCCAGATCATCGAGCTCGACGGCCAGCTCGCCCACCGTGTCGGCAGGCGCGGTGGGCTCCGCATGCACGGACAGGACGCGCAGCACCCGAGCACTCCGGTCCGCCTTGAGGTCCACCCGCGCCGCGAGCTGATCGCCGAGCAGGAAGGGCAGCACGTAGTAGCCGAACTGGCGGTCCTGAGCCGGCGTGTAGATCTCGATCCGGTAGTGCATGCCGAACAGGTCACGGACCCGCCGACGCTCGAACAGCAGCGGGTCGAACGGGCTCAGCAGGGTTCGGGCGGTCGCGCGACGAGGAAACCGGGCGTCGCGGTGCAAGAACGCGGGCCGGGACCAGCCCTCGACCGCCACCGGCAGCAGGACACCCTCCTCGAGAAGCTCGGCGAGTGCCCGGTGGGCGGGCCCCGGGCGCAGTCGGAAGTAGTCGCGCAGGCATGCCTCCGTGCCGACGCCGTGAGCGCGGGCGCCGATCTCGAGCAGCGCCCGGATCGCGTCCGCCTCGGGCACCGCGGCCGCGGCTTGGAGGGCGGCGGGAAGCACCCGCGTCGCGAGGTCGTAGCAGCGCTCGAACTGGCTGTTCCGCCGGGCGGCGGCCACCTCTCCGGTGAAGAACAGGTATTCGAGCGCACGCTTCGCAGCGGACCAGTTCCAGCCCCAGTTGTCCCGGCCCCGGGCATGATCGTGGTCCAGCAGGAGGTGCACCTCACGCGAGGTGACCGGGCCGTGGGCTGCCACGCATTCGCGCACCTCGCGGACCAGGTCAGGCTGCTCCCGTTCGACCCGCGCGATACTCCCCCACGCCTCGGTGGCGACGTTCCTTCGCCGCCAGTCGAGCAGGCGATACGTCTCCGGGGATACGAACGAGGCCTCGTGCGCCCACGTCTCCATCAAGCGCCGCGGTGGCAGGCCCGAGGCGCGATGCAGCAGGTTCGGATCGTACGGGCCGAGGCGCGAGTAGAGCGGCATCAGGTGGGCCCGAGCGAGGACGTTGACCGAGTCGATCTGGATCAGACCGATCCGGTCCACCACGGACTGGAGCCCGCGCATCGTCGGACCTGAACCGGTCGCGGGCCGACGCCGATCGAGCCCTTGGGCGCACAGGGCGACGCGCCGGGCCTCCGCCGCCGAAACGGTCGACCTGCCTCGAGGCAGGCTCGCCACGGCGGGATCATCGGTCACCCGGTCATCATCCCGTCTCGCGCCGACAGAGCGCACCAACGGTGCGCAGGCTCACTCCGCGTGCGCGCAGCGGTTCCGAGGTGAGTCAGGCGCCGCCCACCGACGCCACCGGCACGTCCAGGCGGATCACCCCGTAGCTCCAGCCCCGGCGGCGGTACGCGACAGCGGGCTGGGCCGTCTCGGCATCGACGAAGAGGTAGAAGTCGTGTCCGACCAGCTCCATCTCGTACAGGGCGTCCTCGACCGTGATCGGGGCCGCGTGGTGCAGCTTCTCCCTGATCACCACGGGTGAGTCGCCGAGAGTCGACTCGACGACCTCACCAACTGCGGGCGGCGCGAGGGCCGGCACCGCGGGAGCCCCGGCCACCGATGCGCGGACGTCCACGTCTTCCGTCGGAGGCTTCGTGTGGTGCTCCTTGCGGCGCTCGTGCGCGCGACGAAGGCGTTCGACGAGCTTGGCGGTCGCGGCGTCCAGCGCCGCGTAGCGGTCGTCCGCGGACGCCTCAGCGCGCACCACAGGTCCCTTGTCCCGCACGGTGAGCTCGACGCGTTCCGACATCCCCGCGAACCGCGGATTGCGCTCATGGCTGATCTCGACGTCGACCCGGTGCGCACGCGGTGCGTACTGCCCGATCTTGGCGAGCTTGTCCTCGACGTGGCGACGGAACCGCTCGGGCACTTCCGTGTGCCGACCGATGACGACGATCTCCATGGCAACCTCCGCTGGGTGGGGGCACGTGGCCCCGTGGTGTCCGTGAGCGCCCGTAGGCGTTACTGCGGGGCACCACCTCCCCACCGTCCGGCCGAGCCTGGTGAGCGCCGGGAATCGATGTACCGACCGCCCGGGAACGCCACCAGGAGTCCCATCCCCTGACGGTAACCCTGGTTCAGGGATCACGCCATCCGCTGTCCGAACGACCCGGCCGCGGTGTCGCCGCAAGCACGAGAGCGCCGACGACGAGCCCGCCACCAGAGGCCACCGCGCGCTCGCACGCGGCCAGCGTGGCCCCGGTGGTCAGCACGTCGTCAACCAGCACGACGACCGCACCTGGTGGCAGTGGGCGCCTCATCCGCACGCTGCGAGCGCGATTGCGCTGGCGTCCGCGGACCCCGAGACCGACCTGGTCGCGCGTCCCGCCGGCGGGCACGAGGCATGGCTCGAGCGCAGCCGCGGCGCCGCCCTCAGTGAGTCCCGCCGCGACAGCGGCGGCAAGGAGCCGGACCAGGTCCGCCCCGCGTCGTCGGAGCGAGGCGCGAGAGCTGGGAACGGGGACCACGTGGATCGTGCGGCCGGTCTTGAAGCCGGCGGCGGTGGAACCAGCCGTCGTGGAACCAGCCGTCGTGGAACCAGCCGTCGTGGAACCAGCGGCCGTGGAACCACCGGCGAGCCCTCGCGCGAGCGGTTCCGCTCGGTCCGCACCCGCCCGCTGGAGCGCTGCGCAGAGCGGGCGCGTCAGGTCGGCGCGGCCGCGGTCCTTCCAGCTCACCACCAGGTCGCGCACCACACCGGAGTACGTCATCAGGGTCCAGACCGGGAACGGCGGGACCCCGTCGAGCCGGTCCAGCCGCGGCGCGCCGTCCTCGCAGCGCATCGGCGAGCTCGCGAGCGCGCGGGAGCATTCGTCGCAGAGCAGTTCGTCGAGTGCTCCGCACCCGGCGCACTCGACCGGCACGACCACCCGGGCCAGCTCCCGGGCCAAGCCCGCCGGGCCCCGAAGCGCGGTAGCCGAGCCGCGACGGCGGCCGGCCGGAGAGTGATCCGGTGGCGGGTTGCGCCGAGTCACATGGTTCGGCTGGTCCACCTGGGCCGGCCCGCTCATCTGGTTCACCGGGTCAGGAAACCCGAATAGCGTCTCTCCCACCACCCGCGACTGCCCGAGTGGAGTGATGTGGCACGGACACGCCGCGCGACCGTGCCACATCACTCCACTCGGTGAGGGTCAGCCCTGCAACGTCGGATACGTCACGCCGGTCGCAAGCGGACTCCCGCTGGTAGAGCCGGACAGAGACAGCTGACCGGCCGCGTTCGAGACGTACAGCTCGCGGTCACCGCGACCGGCTGCCAGGGCGATCGCGTCGGGCCGCGAGAACACGAGCCGCGTCGGGCCGCCGATCGGGACGATGTACACCCCTTGGTCCGGACTGCCTGCGGTGCGGCCGAGCACGGCCACGGACGCCTCGTCCACCCAGGCCACGGTGACTGCATCCGTGAGCGTCGCGCCGACGCGGAGTGGGTCACCGAGCTTCTCTGGAGCCCCGTTCTGCCGCTGGACGCCGACGACGTCGACCTCGACGCCTCCGACCGGACTGGTCGAGATGATCACCAGGCGTGCGCCGTCACGCGACACCCGGAGCGACTGCACCGAACGCCCGTCGAGCCAATCGGCGCGCAGCTCAGGCGCGGTGCCATCCTGAGCAACCGCATGGACCGAGCCCGACGACTGCATCTCGGCGGTCCACGCCCAACCGAACCGGTCGACGCTGGGTGGGACCAAGTGACCACCGCCGGCCAGCACCTGCCGCGGCGCAGTCCCGTCCGCCGGGACGTGCATCAGGTTCTGGGCCTGCGAGAGCAGGAAGATCGGGCCGCCGGCCCCATACCCGATCGCCGGGTTGCTCGGCTCCGCGACGGTGCTCAGGTCCACTCCTGGCGCGGCGACCGGCGTCGGCGGGTTGCCCTGGAGCGGGAGCTGGACGAGGTGCTGATCCGCGAGGTACCACAGAACCTGGGCCGGCTGCGGGTCGCCCTCGAGCTGCGGCGGATCGGGCGTGGTCAGCTCGACTCCGCCCACGTTGATCCGAACGCCCTGGATCTTGGGCAGCTCCTGGAACACGGCGCCGAGCTGGACCTTCAAGAGGGCGCGATCCGTCGGTGTCGCCGTCGTCTCCTCCGCCGAGAGGTCCACCTGGGCGATCCCGTCCGTCACTGTGACGGCGTCGCTCGACAGCCTCACACCCTCCGGGGTGACCTTCCTTGCGCTGTCATGCAAGAAGGTCGAGGGGCCGCCGAGTACCGCTCGGACCACCTGCGTCGGGAGGCTCTGGTTGGCGAACCAGCGGACGTCCGGAACCAGGTAGTTCCCGTCCGTGCTGGGGAAGTAGATCGTGGTGCGCAAGAACAGCTCGTCAAAGTCCGCCTTCGAGACGACCAGGCCATCGCCCGGGTTCGTGATCCGCCACTGCCCGGCGGCGTCCTTCTGGAGCACGTACTCGATCGACTGGCTGGCTCCCGAGTCCTCGTCGAACTGACCGCCCGGTTGGAGCGTGCCGGCGCGGACGATCCCGACCCGAACCTGGTCGGCGCCGGTCAGCTGGAAGTCGGGCGAGCTCGAGCTCGCGTACACCAGGGCTCCCTTGAGCGGGTCCCACTTGTTACGCGCCGAGTCACCGAGGAACTGGCGCGCGACCGCGAACTGGAAGCCGTCGGTGAACCCGGTGGCCTGGGCGCGCAGGAATCCGCGGACGATCGCCTCGGGCGAGTCGCCCACGTTCGGCCCGGCCGAGCCGACCGCGAAGATCGGGCCGCGCTCCTCGACCACCGTCTCACCCCGCTGCACCGGGCCCGACGTCGGGACCCCCGCACACGCGCTGAGCAGCGTCAGAGCGGCGACGGCGACGGCGATCGGGACGGCTGATCGCGCTCTCGTCAGCGCGCGGTTCGACATGCCGGTCACCGTCCCTCCAGGTGGTCGAAGTCGGGCAGCCCAGCGGGGTCCACGCGCCGCCGCGAACCCTCGTCCGGCTGCGGCAATGGCGCGGTCGACTCGGGAACCAGCGAGAGCGGCGAGTCGGTGAGGACGATTCCGGCGCGGCGCGGCAGCGTGAGCCGGAAGCTGGCGCCGCCCCCGGGCTCACCCCATGCCTGCAGCCAGCCGCCGTGCAAGCGGGCATCCTCGAGGGAGATCGCGAGCCCGAGACCGGTGCCGCCGGTGCTCCTCGAGCGCGCCGGGTCGGCTCTCCAGAACCGGTCGAACACGTGCTCGGACTCATCCTGAGTCATCCCCGGCCCGTGATCCAGGACTCGGACCGCGACGGAGGTGCGGTCGGCGGCCACCACGATCTCCACCGGGGTGCCTTCGGTGGCGTGGTCGATCGCATTGACGAGGAGGTTGCGCAGGATGCGCTCGATCCGGCGCGGGTCGATGTCAGCGGCACAACGCTCCTCCGGGAAGACCACGCCCAACCACACCTGGCGACTCTCGGCCAACGGTGTCGCTTGGTCGATCGCCCGCGTGACGATGTCGCGGATGTCGTGCTCCTCGACGTCGAGCACCGCGGCCCCGGCATCGAAGCGGCTGATCTCGAGCAGGTCGGCGAGCAGCGACTCGAAGCGGTCGATCTGGGCAGTGAGCAGCTCAGCCGAGCGCGCCACTGCGGGGTCGAAGTCGGCGCGGGAGGCATTGATGACCTCCCCGGCCATCCGAATCGTCGTGAGCGGCGTGCGCAGCTCGTGCGAGACGTCCGCGACGAATCGCTGCTGCATCCTGGAGAGGCTCGCCATCCGCCGGATCTGATCCTGGAGGCTCTCTGCCATGGCGTTGAACGAGCGCGCCAAGGTTGCCATCTCGTCCTGGCCGCGAACCACCATCCGCTCGTCGAGCAAGCCATCGGCGAGCCGCTCGGCCACGCGAGCCGCGCTCCGGACCGGCTGCACGGCCTGGCGGGTGACCAGCCAGGTGAGGAATCCGAGCAAGGCAACCAGTCCGATCGCGCCGCCGCCGAGGGTGCGCTGGACCAGGGACAACGAGGCCTCCTCGGGGCTCAGGTCGTAGAGGAAGTACAGCTCGTAGGTCCCCGCCGTCGGGATGGTCACGGCCGAGCCGACGACGACGCCTGGCGAGCGGACCGGCGGAACCGCGACCGATTGCCAGTGTTGTGCCCCATCGCTCTGCACCGCGGAGCGCATCGTCGAGCCGATCAGCACGACCAGGTCCTGGTTGGTGGCGGTGTCGTTGACGAGAACCGGAGGCGACTTGCTCGGGCTCCGAAAGAGGAAGACCTCGGGACGCCCGGAGCCGCGAGCCTGCAGAACCCGCGGTTCGTCGTACAGGACCTGCTGAACCCCCGAGGACGAGGACAACCCCGCCGCGTTGAACGTGTCCTGCGCGTCTTGAGCTCCTCGGGCTGACTCCCGCAGGATCTGGCTGATCCGCTCGTTGACCAGGCCGTCCCGGATGCGGCTGGTCACGAAGCCACCGAGGATCGTCACCGCGACGAAGCCCACCAACAGCGACGTGAGCACCACCCGGAGCTGGAGCGAGGTCCGCCAGTGCGCGGCCGGTCCGCGCACCGCGCGCAACACGCGCAGGCGAGCACGCACCAGCCACGCGCTCACGAGGAGGTCGAGCCTGCCTTGTAGCCGACCCCGCGCACCGTCATCACGATCTCCGGGTTCTCAGGGTCGCGCTCGACCTTGGATCGGAGCCGCTGCACGTGCACGTTCACGAGACGCGTGTCGGCGGCGTGCCGGTAGCCCCAGACCTGCTCGAGCAGGACCTCCCGGGTGAACACCTGCCAAGGCTTGCGGGCCAGCGCGACCAGCAGGTCGAACTCGAGCGGCGTCAACGAGATGGGCACACCGTCGCGGGTCACCCGATGCCCGCTCACGTCGATCGACAGGTCGCCGATCTCGAGGTGCTCGGGGTTCGGCTCGTCCGTGTGCCGCAACCGCGCCCGGACTCGCGCCGAGAGCTCTTTGGGCTTGAACGGCTTCGCGATGTAGTCGTCCGCGCCCGACTCGAGCCCGAGCACGATGTCGACCGTGTCGCTCTTGGCGGTGAGCATCACGATCGGCACCCCGGACTCGGCCCGGATCAGCCGGCAGACCTCGATGCCGTCCTTCCCGGGCAGCATCAGGTCGAGCAGCACCAGATCGGGCTGCTGGGCGTGGAAGACGTCGAGCGCGGAGTCACCGTCCTCGCAGAAGACGGGCTCGAACCCTTCGGCCCGAAGGACGATGCCGATCATCTCGGCGAGTGCGGTGTCGTCATCGACGACCAGGATGCGTCCCTTCATTGCTCCATCGTGGCACCCGGGGATGCCTGGCGAGCACGCCTGGGCCGTCGACGCGGCAAGTCGACCCGAAAGACTGGCCGTGGCCCAGGCGCCCCGTGGCACGATGTCCACGTCTGGACCACGTCCGAAGGAGCCCGGCTCACCATGACGATCCCCCCGAACGGGACCCCCGACGGGGACGAGTCATGGCGCGCCCCGGCATGGTCGCCGTCCGACGACGGTGGCTGGGGCCCACCGGCCGCCCCGGTGGCACCGGGCTACGGTCCCGCCGTCGCGCCCGGCTACGGTCCACCCGCACCGGCCGGCTACGGGCCCGGCTACGGCCAGACGTACGCGCTGCCGCCCGGCGTCGGCGCCGGACAGTTCGGCCCGCCCACGGCGGCCGGCCAGATCCCGCGAGGTCCGTATCGCCCACCGGCCCACCAACCGGGAATCATCCCGCTGAGGCCGATCGGTCTCGGCGAGGTGCTGGACGGCGCCTTTCGCGCGATCCGCTACAACCCGCGTGCGATGTTCGGTCTCAGTGCGGTCGTCGTCGCAGCGGCCGGAGTGATCGAGGCGGCACTGATCTGGGGTGGTTCGTCGTTCTGGGGCGGTGACTGGCTGAACGCCGAGACGAGTCTGAACGGCGAGGCGTCCCTCGGATCGATCGCCGGGACGATGGTGTCGACGGTCGTCGGCGCGGTCGTGTTCGGAATCACGACGACGCTGCTGATCGGACTCCTGATCGTCGCCGTGAGCCGCTCCGTGCTCGGCACCCGGATGACGATCGGCGAGATCTGGCAGCATGCCAAGCCCCAGCTGTGGCGGCTCCTGGTGGTGACCTTCGTCGTCGGGATCATGGTCGGCGGCGTCGCAGTGCTGTGGATCGGCGGCATGGTCTGGTCCGTGATGGCCCAGAACTTCGCGCTTCTCGGCGTCATCGCGCTCGTCGGCGGGCTCGGCACGCTCGTGTGGACCGGCTGGATGACGGTGCGCACGCTGCTCGCCACCCCCGCGCTCATGCTCGAGCGGCTGCACGTGATGGAGTCCGTCCGACGCTCGTTCCGGCTCACGAAGGGCAGCTTCTGGCGGCTCCTCGGCATCAACCTGCTGGCGTCGATCCTGGTGGGCGTCGTCGCGCAGGTCGTCGGGGTACCCATCTCCATCCTCGGGTCGTTCCTGATGGTCGCGACGAACGGCGATCCGGCGGCGCTGGCCATCACCTCTGCCGTCACCTCGGTCGTCGGGGCACTCATCACCACGCCGTTCAGCGCAGCGGTGGTGGCGCTGCTCTACATCGACACCCGGATGCGCCGCGAAGGGCTGGACGTGCAGCTGGTCCGCTCGGTTCAGGAGCAGGCCGCCTGATGCTCATGGGCGTCCTACGGCTCGATGTCCCCGTGGTCCCCGATGCCGACACCGCGCGCAGCTGGGCCGGGCAGGAGCTGTCGGATCCGATCTATCACGAGCAGCAGACTCTCTTGGCGAAGCTGCTCGCCTGGATCGAGAAGATGGTGTCCGACGCCGCCAACGCGGCGCAGAATCTCGACTGGCGAATGGCGTCCATCGTGCTGGTCGCGGTCATCGTGGTCGCCGCGGTGATCGCCGTGCTCGTGACCGGGCCGATCCGCCGCTCGCGCGCGACATCCCGAGGCTCGGACATCTTCGCCGACACGACGCTGAGCGCCGCGGAGCATCGACGCGCCGCCGATCTCGCGGCCGACCGGGCCGACTGGCACGAGGCCGTGCTCGAGAGGTTCCGGGCGATCGTCCGCTCGCTCGAGGAGCGGGTGATCATCGATGAACGGCCCGGGAGGACCGCGCACGAGGCCGCTGCGGACTCGGCGGCGGCACTGCCTGGCGTTGCCGTCGAGCTCCGTCGAGCGAGCACGGTCTTCGATGACGTGTGCTACGGCTCCGGTCGAGCGACCCGCGAGACGGACGCCGCACTGCGCTCCCTGGACCACGAGATCCAGACGGCCGAGCCGATTCGAACGACCGTCCCGGTGCCGGCATGACCGCCACCGCGACCACCGAGTACCGCCCGCCGGCGACCACCGCGGTGCGGGACCGGACGACCGCGTCAGGACGGGCGAAGGCGCGCTGGGCCCGGATCCGTCTTCCGCTCGTCGTCGTCGCGCTGATCGCCCTCACGGTCTTGTTCGCAGCCTTCGCCAAGCCCCGCACCTCAGGCATCGCCCTTGCGCCGGACAACCCGGCGCCGTCGGGCGCGCGGGCGACAGCCGAGATCCTCAAGCGGCAAGGGGTGGAGATCACCTACGTCCGGACGATGCGCGAGGCGCTCCGCGCTGACGCTCCGGGGAACACGCTGCTCGTGACCTCGACCAACGACCTCACGGATGAGCAGGTGGCGAGGCTCGCCGCGAGCAAGTCGGACCTCGTGCTCCTCGGACCTTCGTTCTGGGCCCTCGAGGTGCTCGCTCCCGGCCTGGGGACCGACTTCGCCGACGGCACCGAGGTACGAACCGCCGAGTGCGACGACCCGGACGCGAGCGCCGCCCGGACGATCACCGTGAGCGGGCCGGAGTATCGGACCACGTCACCCGACATCACCCTGTGCTTCCCGGGTGGATCCGAGGGCACCGGCGCGTACGCCGTGATCCCAGGCGCGCGGCGGACGGTGGCCTTCGCCGACCCCAGCCTGCTGACCAACCGGCACCTCGCGCAGGAAGGGAACGCCGCGCTGGCCCTGCGCGCTCTCGGCCACCACCCGCACCTCACCTGGTACGTGCCGAGTCTTGCCGACACGAGCACCGATGCAGGGCAGGGGCTGCAGCCGGGCGCCGACGCGTTGCCGTCGTGGCTCGGCCTGGTCCTGGCTCAGCTGGCCGTGCTCGTCGTGGTCATCGCGTGGTGGCGTGGGCGCCGACTCGGCCGCCTCGTCACGGAACCCCTCCCGGTGACCGTTCCCGCCTCGGAGGCGACGCGCGGGCGAGGTCGGCTGTATCGACGTGCCCGTTCGCGCGGGCACGCGGCGGCGGCGCTGCGGGCCGGTGCGGCGAGCAGGATGGCGGTACGACTGGGCCTCCCCCGCTCGGCCGGGGCGACAGACGTGATCGACGGGGTCGCACGGGCGACCCAACACACCACCGCGGAGGTGGCCGCGCTCGTGTACGGCCCACCCCCGTCGGACGACGCCAGCCTGCTCAGGCTGGCCGGACAGCTGGACAAGCTCGAGAGCGAGGTTCGACGATCGTGACGGAACCCCACACGCCCGCCCCACAGCCGGAAGACGCGTCGCCATCCGCCGAGACGCCGACGCCGAGTGTGGCGCCCGCCGACCCGCCGCCGCCGGTTCCCACCGGGGCGCTGCCCGACTGGCCGGCGTTCCGACGCTCGCCGGTGTGGCAGACCCCGGTCGCAGCGAATCCCTTCGACGCATCCGACAAGGTTGAGCCACCGGCTGTCCGCGAACCCATCGCGCCGCCCGTGGCACCGCCCGCCGCGCCGATGCCGCCAGCCCCGGTGGTACCCAGCCCGGCTCAGCCACCGGCTCCCACGTCGCCGCCGATGGCGCCGCCGCCCGCCGCTCCCCCCACGCCCGCGGCAACCACGCCTCCGAACCCTTCGCCCGAGCTCCGGCGGTCGCTCGGCGCGCTGCGCACCGAGGTCGGCAAGGCCGTCGTCGGGCAGGATGCCGCCGTCACCGGCCTGGTCATCGCCTTGCTCTGCCGCGGTCACGTGCTCCTCGAGGGTGTCCCTGGCGTCGCCAAGACGCTCCTGGTGCGCACCCTGGCCGCCGCACTCGACCTCGGCACGAAGCGGATTCAGTTCACGCCTGATCTGATGCCCGGCGACGTCACGGGCTCGCTCGTGTACGACGCGCGCACCGCCCAGTTCTCGTTCCGCGAGGGCCCCGTCTTCACCAACCTGCTCCTTGCCGACGAGATCAACCGCACCCCCCCGAAGACTCAGGCCTCGTTGCTGGAGGCGATGGAGGAACGCCAGGTCAGTGTCGACGGAAAGGCTCGCCCGCTGCCCGACCCGTTCATCGTGATCGCGACCCAGAACCCGGTCGAGTACGAGGGCACCTACCCCCTTCCGGAGGCGCAGCTCGACCGGTTCCTGCTCAAGCTCACCCTGCCGATCCCTCAACGCGACCAGGAGATCGAGGTGCTGGCTCGGCACGCCGCGGGCTTCGATCCTCGTGATCTGGCCGCCGCCGGAGTGCGTCCGGTGGCCGGCGCCAGAGACCTGGCCCGGGCCCGCGCCGAAGTGGGTCAGGTCCAGATCGCCCGTGACGTGATGGGGTACGCCGTCGACGTCTGCCGCGCCACCCGAACGTCGCCGTCGCTGTCCCTCGGCGTCTCGCCACGCGGCGCAACGGCTCTGCTGGCAACCTCACGCGCGTGGGCCTGGCTTTCCGGCCGGGCGTTCGTCACGCCCGACGACATCAAGGCCCTGGCCCATCCGACGCTCCGGCACCGGGTGCAGCTGCGCGCCGAGGCTGAGCTCGAGGGTGTCACCGCCGAGAGCGTCCTCGACACGGTCCTCGCCACGGTTCCCGTCCCCCGCTGAGCTTCAGAGACGGCCGACGGATGCTCATCACCTGGCGTGCGGTTGCGCTGACCGCGCTCGGCGTGGTCGCCGTGGTGCTCGTTCCCGCCGGTCTGACGGTCGTCCTCTGGCTGGCTCTCGTGGTGCTCCTGTGCGTCGTCGACACCCTTCTGGCGGCATCTCCTCGAGCCGTCGAGCTCTCGCGCAGGGTGCCGATGTCGGTGCGCCTCACCGAGCACGTGACGTCCAGTCTGGCCATGACGAACCTCGGCCGACGAACGCTGCGAGGCACGCTGCGCGACGCTTGGCAGCCGTCGGCCGGCGCCGTCTCGAACCGGCACGAGCTCGAGGTGCGCGCCGGTGACGGTCAGCGGGTCCGCACGGTTCTGACACCCAGCCGCCGCGGCGACCGCCAGGCCGACCTGGTCACGATCCGGACGCGTGGGCCGATGGGCCTCGCCGGCCGCCAGGCGTCGCTGGCGGTCCCTGGTCGCTTGCGCGTGCTGCCCGAGTTCGCGTCCCGTCGGCACCTGCCGAGCCGACTGGCCCGGCTCCGCGAGCTCGACGGGCGCGCCGCGGTGCAGGTCAGGGGCGCCGGCACCGAGTTCGACTCCCTCCGCGAATACGTGGTCGGGGACGACGTGCGGTCGATCGACTGGCGCGCCACCGCGCGTCGGTCGGAGGTCGTCGTCCGGACCTGGCGGCCCGAGCGGGACCGCCGCGTGTTCATGGTCCTCGACACGTCCCGCACCTCCGCCGCGCGGGTCGGCGACGCACCGCGGCTCGACGCGAGCATCGAGGCCGCGCTGCTGCTCGCCGCCCTGGCTTCGCACGCGGGCGACCGGGTCGAGCTGATCGCCTTCGACCGGCGGCTCCGCGCTCGGGTCGCCGGAGCGACCGGACCGCGCCTGATGCCTGCGATGGCGGACGCGCTTGCGCCCCTCGAGCCCGCCCTGATCGAGGCGGACTGGCCCGGAATCGTCGGTGCCATCCGGGAACGGACCTCGCAGCGCGCGCTCGTCGTCCTGCTCTCGGCCCTGGAGCCCGCAGCGGTCGAGAGCGGCCTGCTACCCGTCGTCGCGCAACTGACCGCGGTCCACCAGGTCGTCCTCGCGTCGGTCGCGGACCCGGAGCTCGCCGAGCTGCGTTCCGGCCGCGCTTCGTCCGCGGACATCTACGATGCGGCCGCCGCCCAACGCGCCGACCTCGAGCGTGAGGCGATCGCGGTGCGGCTTCGACAGCGGGGGGTGGACGTGGTCGAGGCGCTGCCCGAGGACCTGGCGCCGCGCCTCGCCGACGCCTACCTGGCGCTCAAGGCAGCCGGCCGGCTCTGAGGTTGCACCGCGCGCCTATCCGACGACGGGCAGGGTCGCCCCGGCATAGTCCGCGCCGACGTCTCCGGTCTCCCCGGCCGCAACCGCTCGGCGTCCGAGCACCAGCGTGTAGGTCCAGTAGGCCGCAAGCGACAGGGTCCCGATCGAGATCTTGACCGCCGTCGGGAGCGTGGTACGCACGACGAAACCCTCGATGACGCCGGAGAGAGCGAGCACCCCGACCAGCCCGAGCGCGACCGTGATGAGCGACCGTCCTTCTTCCGCGAGGGCGCGGCCGCGCGGACGATGGCCTGGATCGACCATGGTCCAGAACAGCTTGAGGCCGGTGCCGCACGCGATGAAGATCGCCGTCAGCTCGAGCTGACCGTGCGGCAGGATCAGGCCGAAGAAGGCGCCGAGGTTGCCGTGGTTGGCCATGATCGCCGCGGCTTCCCCGACGTGGACGAAGTTCTGGAACAGGACCATGACCGGGATGAACCCGGTGATCCCGAGCCCCACGCACTGGGCAGCAATCCACGCGTTGTTGGTCCACACCTGAGCAGCGAAGGCCGGCGCCGGGTGGTTGGAGTAGTACGCCGCGAACGCCTGGTCGGCATAGGCCTTGAGCTCTGACGGCGTGCCGAGCTGCGCCATCGCGGCGGGCGTGCTCGCGACGTGGATGCCGACCGCGACCGCCAGACCGATCGATAGGAGCGCGGCCCCGACGGTCCACCACCGGACCCGGTAGAACGCCGCGGGAAGGGAGACGAGGAAGAACCGACCGAGGTCCCGCCAGGACGCCTCGTGGGATCCGGCGATCCTCGCGCGCGCGTGGCCGAGCAGCTGGGAGAGCTCGGACACGAGCGCCGGATCAGGTGCCGCAGACCGGATCGTCGAGAGATGGGTCGCGACCGCTTGGTAGAGCCGCACCACCTCATCGGCCTCCCCGGCGGTCAGCCGTGACCGACGGGTGAGCATCGTCAACCTCTCCCACTCCGCGCCATGCACTGCGGCAAAGGCTTCGACGTCCACGGCCGCTACTCTCCCACATAGTGGTTGTCCGGCGGCCGAGGAAAGGAGTCCACGGTGTCCGACGAGATCCTCACGGGCGAGGGTGTTCTGCTCGACACCCGACCGGCGTCGTTCGCGACGCGCACCCTGGCCGCCCTCCTCGACGTCGCCGTGCTGTTCGCGGTCATCATGGCTGTCAGTCCCCTTCTCGCCGCGGTCGGCGGCGGAGTCGACCCGGCTGCGGGCGCGGCAGTTGCGATCGGCCTGGTGACCTTCGTCATGGTGGGCATCCCGACGCTCGTCGAGACGCTTTCTCGGGGTCGCTCGCTGGGCAAGCTCGCGCTCGGGATCCGGATCGTGCGCGACGACGGCGGACCGGTCCGGTTCCGGCAGGCGTTCGTCCGTGCGCTCGTCGGGTTGGGCGAGCTCTGGTTCACCCTCGGCGGGGTCGCGCTCATCGCCTCGATCGTCAACCGCAAGGGCAAGCGCATCGGCGACATCATGGCGGGGACGTATGCGGCCCGGATCCGCGGCGGCCAACGGTCCTACCCGCCGCTCGTGATGCCCTACGAGCTCTCGACCTGGGCCCGCGGCGCCGACATGCGTCGGCTCCCGGACGGCCTGGCCCTGGCCGCTCGCCAGTTCCTCGGGCGAGCGCCCACCCTGCACCCCTCGTCCCGGGCGCAGATGGGGATCGAGCTCGCGGCTGAGCTGCAGAAGTACGTCGCACCCGGCCCGCCCATCGGCACCCACCCGGAACGGTTCTTGGCCGCGCTGCTGGCCGAGCGTCGCGAGCGCGAGTACACCGCGTCGATGCGAGCGGCCTACGCGGCCCGGGCCGAGGCGTCGCTGCTGCACCGGCTCCCACACGGGGTCCCCGACCCGGTCGACTGAAGTCCGGGCGCGCGGCGGCTGGCCCTCGGCCGGGACTGCCGGGCTTCGCCCAGTTCAGTAGCGGTAGTGCTCGGGCTTGAAGGGGCCCGCGGGATCCACGCCGAGATAGGCCGCCTGGATCGGGGTGAGCGTCGTCAGACGGATGCCGAGCGCATCGAGGTGCAGCCGGGCGACCTTCTCGTCGAGGATCTTGGGCAGTCGGTAGACCTCGCGCCGATACGCCTCGGGGTGCGTGAACAGCTCGATCTGGGCGATCACCTGGTTCGAGAACGAGTTGCTCATCACGAACGACGGATGACCGGTCGCGTTGCCCAGGTTGAGCAACCGACCCTCGCTGAGCACGATGACCGAGTGCCCGTCCGGGAACGTCCACTCATGCACCTGGGGTTTGATCTCGGTCCGGACGACGCCCGGGACCGCGGCCAGACCGGCCATGTCGATCTCGTTGTCGAAGTGCCCGATGTTGCCGACCACGGCCTTGTCCTTCATCGCGGCCAGGTGACCGGCCGTGACCACGTCGCGGTCGCCGGTCGTCGTGATGAAGAAGTCCCCCTCGCCGACGACGTCCTCGAGCCGCGCGACCTGGAATCCGTCCATCGCGGCCTGGAGGGCGCAGATCGGGTCGATCTCGGTCACGATGACCCGCGCCCCCTGGCCGCTGAGAGCCTCGGCCGCACCCTTGCCGACGTCGCCGTAGCCCGCGACGACGGCGACCTTGCCGCCGATCAGGATGTCGGTCGCGCGGTTGAGCCCGTCGGGCAGCGAGTGCCGGATGCCGTACCGGTTGTCGAACTTGGACTTCGTCACGGAGTCGTTGACGTTGATGGCCGGGAACAGCAGGTGCCCAGCCTCGGCCAGCTCGTACAACCGGTGCACACCGGTCGTGGTCTCCTCGCTGACGCCGCCGATCCCAGCCGCCGTCCGGGTCCAGCGGTGCGGATCCTCGCCGAGGGAGCGACGCAGCAGTGCACGGACGACGGCCTCCTCCTCGACGTAGCCCGGCTCGCCCGGCGCCGGGTGGTCCGGCACGGCGCCGCGCTGCTCGGCCGCGACCCCCTGATGGATGAGCAGGGTCGCGTCGCCGCCGTCATCGAGAAGGAGGTTCGGCCCGGCCCCGTCGGGCCAGCGCAGGATCTGCTCGGTGCAGTCCCAGTACTCCGCGAGCGTCTCGCCCTTCCAGGCGAACACCGGCGCGCCGGCCGGCGCATCGATCGAGCCCGTCGGGCCCACGGCGACCGCAGCTGCCGCTTCGTCCTGGGTCGAGAAGATGTTGCACGAGGCCCAGCGAACCTCGGCACCGAGAGCGACGAGCGTCTCGATCAGCACGGCCGTCTGGACCGTCATGTGCAGCGACCCGGCGATCCGCGCTCCCGACAGGGGTCGGCTCGGACCGAACTCGGCGCGCAGTGCCATCAGACCCGGCATCTCGTGCTCGGCGAGTCGGACCTGATGCCGCCCGGCGTCGGCCAGGCCGAGGTCACGAACCTTGAACCGTCCCGGTACCTCGGTCAAGCCGGATGCCGACATGTCCACTCCTGTCTCAGGCTTCGGGCGGGTCCCCCGCGCGGCGAAGATCGGGTTCGAGGTAGATGACGCGGGCGATCGGGACGGCGGCGCGGACCCGCGACTCGGCGGCATCGATCGCTTCAGCGACGTCCGCCGCGGAGTTGGCACCCGGCACCTCGATCTTCGCGCCGACCAGCAGCTCGTCAGGACCGAGGTGCTCGGTACGCAGGTGGATGACCGAGGTCACTCCGGGTCCGATCAACGCGAAGCGGATCGCCGCGACGTCGGACGGCGACGCGGACTCGCCCATCAGCAACGATCGGGTCTCGATCGCGAGGACGACGGCGATCACCACGAGCAGCAGGCCGATCGCGGCCGTTCCGGCGGCATCCCACCGACCATCTCCGGTCACCAGGGTGAGGACGATGCCGACGAGCGCACAGAGCAGCCCGAGCTGCGCGCCGACGTCCTCGAGCAGGACGACCGGCAGCTCAGGTGCCTTCGCGGTGCGGATGAACGAGACCCAGCCCTGCGGCCCCCGGATCCGGTTCGACGCGAGCACCGCGGTGCGCAAGGAGTAGCCCTCGAGAGTGATCGCCACACCCAGCACGGCCAGCGGGACCCAACGCCAGCCCTCGATGGGATGCGGAGCCTGCCACTTGCTCCACGCCTCGAACAGGGCGAACAGACCGCCGACCGCGAACAGCACCACGGCGACGATGAAGGCGTAGAAGTACCTGGCCCGGCCATAACCGAACGGGTGCTCGTCCGTGGCAGCCTGCTTGGCCCGGCGCCCGCCGAGCAGGAGGAGGAGCTGGTTGCCGGAGTCCGCGACGGAGTGCACCGACTCCGCGAGCATCGACGAGGACTGCGTGAGAGCGAACGCCACGAGCTTCGTTGCGGCGATGCCCAGGTTCGCGCTGAGCGCGGCGATCACCGCGCGGTTGCCGCCCTCGGCAGACATCAGCCCGCCACCACGCGCGCCTCATCCACCAGCAGCACCGGGATGCCGTCCCGGACCGGGTACGCGCGCCGGCACCCCGCGTGGCAGAGCAGCTCGCTCGACCCGTCCGGTCCGGTCACATCACTCAGCTCACCGTGGCACACGGGACAGCGAAGGATCTCTCGCAGCCACGGCTCGATCGGCGCGCCGCCGTGAGGTTCGGTCACACCGGCCCCCCGGCAGCGTCGGCGGACCGGACCAGCGCGAGCACCTGGTCCCTGATCCGCTCCATGACGTCCTGGTCGGCGGCCTCGACGTTCAGCCGGAGCAGCGGCTCGGTGTTGGACGCCCGCAGGTTGAACCACCAACGTGGCTGCGCGTCCCAGTGCGAGATGGTCACGCCGTCGAGCTCGTCCTTCGTGACAGGGCCCGCTACGGCGTCGTCGACGAAGGCCCGGACCACGCGCCCGCGAGCGGCCGCGACGTCGTCGACCCGGGAGTTGATCTCCCCGCTCGCGGCATACGGCGAGTAGGCCTCCGCCAGGCGGGACAGCGAAGCGTCGGTCGAACCGAGCGCGGAGAGGACGTGCATCGCCGCGAGCATGCCGGTGTCCGCGAAGAAGAAGTCACGGAAGTAGTAGTGCGCGCTGTGCTCGCCACCGAAGACCGCGTCGTTCTCGGCCATCTGCGCCTTGATGAACGAGTGACCGACGCGGGTCCGAACGGTGCGACCGCCGGCAGCCTTGATGAGGTCCGGGACCACTTGCGAGACGATCAAGTTATGGATGACCGTGGGCACCCGACCGGCGGCAATCTCCCGCTCGACCTCGCGCAGCCCGACGAGCGCGGTGATAGCCGACGGGCTCACCGGGTCGCCGTTCTCGTCGATCACGAAACAACGGTCGGCGTCCCCGTCGAACGCGATGCCGATGTCAGCACCGTGCGCGACCACGGCGGCCTGCAGGTCGACGAGGTTCTTCGGCTCGAGCGGGTTCGCCTCGTGGTTGGGGAACGTGCCGTCCAGCTCGAAGTAGAGCGGGATGATCTCGAGCGGAAGCCTCGGCAGGCCCGCGCCGTCCTCGAGCACCGCGGGCACCGTGTACCCGCCCATGCCGTTGCCGGCGTCCACGACGACCCGGAGCTGCCTGATCCCGGAGAGATCGACGAGGCCGCGCAAGAACTCGGCGTACGCGCGCAGCATCTCGCGCTCGGAGCCGGTGCCGAGCACGTCAGACACCGGGATCTCGCCGTCGAGGTACGTTGCCGTGAGGTCGCGGACCTGGGCGAGGCCCGAGATCTCGCTGACCGGTCGCGCCCCGGACCGGCACATCTTGATGCCGTTGTACTTCGCGGGGTTGTGGGACGCGGTGAACATCGCACCCGGCAGGTCCAACGCACCGGACGCGTGGTAGAGACCATCCGTCGAGCACAGACCGATCAGGATCGCGTCCACACCGCGCACGGCCAGACCGTCCGCGAAGGCGGCGACCAGCGCGGGCCCGGACGCCCGCATGTCGTGGCCGATGACGACGGTCGGGCGACCCTTGCCGGCGTCATGCTCGGGAAGGATGACGACGTCGGCCAAGGCGGCGGCGATCGCTCGCGCCACCTCGGGATTGAACTCGTCCGGTACGACGCCACGGACGTCGTAGGCCTTGATCAGGCTGGTCAGATCACGGGGTGTGGTTGCATCGGTCACGCTCGCCACCCTACTGACTGCGGCGACCGGCGTCGTCCACTAACGCTTGGCTGAGCGCTCCAGCACGTTCTCGATGCTGAGCTCTTCGATACCCGCGAACCACGCGCGCCGTTCACAGTCGTGGCACGAGATGAAGACGACCGGGGTCGAATCGGTGAGCACCATCTCGACCCGGGTGAGGTCACCGCCGCCACAGTCCGGGCAGGTCTGCGGAGTCTCGGCGTCAGGAAAGCCGAAGGTCGCGATGGACCCGAGCGGCTCGGGCGGCGGCGTGGGCCGACGACGACGCACCGCGCCTCGCTTGGCGTCGCCCCTGGGGCTCGCACCACTTCCATCGGCGCTTCCGCGCTGGCGCGGAATCTGCTTCTCCAACATCACAACCCCCGTGAGGAACGATCCGAGCGGCTCAGTCGAGATCGCCGTGAATGACGCGCAGGTGGCCGCGACGTCCGGCCTCGGCCACCTGTTGATACACCGGGGCGGCCTGCCGGGGCCGTCCGGCCTCGCGTACGGCGTCAGCCAACGCGAGTAGATCGTCCGGGCTCGGGCCCTCGTCGACGAACTCAGGAGCCAACCGGACGACCTCCCACCCGCGCGGTGCGGTGAGCCGCCCGGCGTGGGCAGCACAGAGGTCGTACGAATGCGGCTCGGCGAGGGTCGCGAGCGGGCCGAGCACGGCCGTCGAGTCCGCGTACACGTACGTCAGAGTTGCCACAGCGGCGCTCACGCACGCGGGACGCGAGCATTGACGGACCGATCTCACAAGACCTGACGCTACCGTGCGGGCCCGTTCGGGCGCCTTCCGGCGCGCTAAAGATCACCCGCTGTCCGGCTCGCATTCACGCGCCGGACTAAAATGCCCCGCATGTCCTCGATGGTGCCCGCCGGATCGCGGCGACGACGAGATCGGCGCGGCCGCGGCATGCGTGGCCAGGTCATCCCCTCGACCGTTCCGGCCTACCGGACCCGCGCCGAGCGCTTCGACGAGATGGTGCTGGCCGCGGTCGAGCAGCTCGAGAAGCGGTGGGCCAAGCAGCTCGAGGGCACTGAGTTCGCGGTCGAGGAGGTGCCACCGTCCGGTCCGGCACCGTGGGAGCGAGGGGTACCCCTCGGACGGTACTTCCCCGCCGACGTCGGCCTGCCGGCCCGCATCGTCGTGTACCGGCGCCCGGTCGAGTCCCGGGCCGAAGACGTGGCTGACCTGGCCGACCTGGTGCGGGACATCGTGGTCGAGCAGGTCGCGCACCTGCTCGAGCGCGACCCGGACGAGGTCGACCCGGACTACCGCGGCGGCGCCTAGCCGGACCGGGCGCTCAACCGCTCGCCGGACGGAGTCCCGTCGTCGGGTCGTCACGCACCGTGACATCGCCGGTGAGCTGGACCGGCAACGTCGACGCCAGGATTGAGATCGCCGTGCCGCCGTCCGGCAGCACCGAGGTCAGCAGCGCGGCCAGCACCAGCGACGAACCGGGATCAGGGACGAGCTCGACGGCGGCAAGACCGCCCGCCGGAGCGAGGTCTGCGGCGCGCAGGGCGATGGTCGACCCGACGGGAACGCTCACCGGCAACGTTCGTAACGTGCCGCCGTGGGAACCGACCAGGCGGAGCACTCCCGTCGCGGGTCCGACGTCCGCGCTCGACGGCGAGGCCGTCGACCCGATCACGATGGCTGCATCGGGACCAGGCGGCAATGCGATCAGTCCACCGGCCGACGCGGCACTCGCCGACGCCCAGGCGCGGTCGATCGGCCCAGCCGGATCGGCGCCGGACCGGACGACCATGGCACTGGCCACGACGGGAGCGCTGGAGTCGACGATGACGGTGTACGCGCCATCGGGCAGATCGTCGAGCGTCACATCCGTCACGACGCCCGCCGCGAGCTCCACCGGGTTCACTCCAGGCAGGTCGATCGCGCCGTCCGGACCGAGGAAAGTGAGCGACGCTCGGGCATCGGCGACGCCCGGCGCCAGCAGCCGCACCACGTTCGGCACCTCAGGCACGCGCGGCGCGGCGAGTGCCACGCCCGCGATGCTCTGGAGCGTGGCCGGCGCGGAGCCAGGGACGACAAGGTCGATCCCCGCGGCCTGGTAGCCACGAAGAGCGCCGTCTTGGAGGTAGGCGGCGATCGAACCCCCGGTCGAGCGGAGGTGGACGGCGATCGCGTGCTGCTCCGCTGCGAGGCCCTCGAGCAGAACCGCGCGCTCCGTCCCCGGTGGGACCAGGAAGTCACGCGGACCGGCGATGGTCAGCGAGCCGTTCGCGCCCCACATCTCGATCGTGACGGTTGCGGCCGTCGCACCCGCGTTCTGCATGACGAGGCGAGCACTGCTGCCGAGCTCTGTGCTGCCCCCGACGAGCCAGAGATCCGTTCCCGGGTGGGCGCAGGACGCGGCGGCGAGCCCCCGCAGGTCACCGGCCGGCGTCGTGGTCGCGACCGCGGCACCGACGTCGGCCGGATCCTGGCCGGTCGGGGCGCCGGTCAGCACGAGCGCACCGGCCAGCTTCGACTGGGCGATCACAGCGGACTCCGCGCCCGTGGGCGCGAGCCCCGTCCCCGCACCCTTGCCGATCGGGTGCCACTCCGCCACACCGGCCACGCCGCCGGCCGAGGACGAGAGCGTGACGCCACGCGCAACGCTCGACGAGCCGGCCGGCGACCGCGCGAACGCAGGGTCGTAGGTCAGGTCAGGTGACGCGTCCGACCCGGTCAAGAGGCGCACCGGTCCAGGGCAGACGACGCTCGTGACCGGCGGTGGCACGGTGAGGACGCTCGGATCGCGAGCCGTGAGCACCGGCGGAGGAAGGACTTGAGCCGTGGCCACAGCAGCCGTCAGCACGGCAGCGACGCCGAAGCCGGACAAGAGCCGGGCGAACCCTCCGCGATTCACCACCGGCCTCCTCGGAAGCGGCGGAACGGGAGCGCGAGCAGCAGGGTGACGAGCGCCACGAGCGCTTGGAGGGCCAGCCAGGGTCCGCGAGCGGGCGGGGCGTAGTCGATCGTCAGGGTGCCGCTCTGAGAGCCGAGCTCGAAGCCCTGGCGCCACCCGATGGCCACCGCCCGCAACGGTCGCCCGTCCAGTCGCGCCCGCCAGGCCGCGTCGGCACGCTCGGCGAGAACGACGATGCGACCGGCGGCGCCGGCCGGGACGTGCGCGTCGACGGTGAGGGGGCCGGACGCGACCGCCGCGAGCGGTAGGCCGGCCGGATTCGCCGTGGTCGACTCGCCGTCCATGATGCGCACCCGACTCGCGACCACCTCGTTCGGCTGACCGACCCGGTACGGCGCAACCCGCCACAGCACACCGTGGTCGCCCTCGGCGATCCGTTCGAGGCCGAGTGTCGCGTCGAGCCCCGCCACGATTCGGCTTGAGGCATCCGAGGCAGACCCGTCGACGGGCGGCGGAACGATGACCACGCCGATCCCGAACTGGCCGAGACCTTCCGGCACATCCGTGCTCGTCCCCGCCGAGAGCTCGGCAACCGACTGTGCGAGACGCCCCGCCGCGTCATCCGGCGCGCTCTGGGCTCCCGACCGCGGCGTACCCGTCAGGTCACGCGCCGCCACGACCGTCGAGCTCGCGATCAGCTCCGGCCCCGCCCCGCGGTACACCCGATAGCTCACGGTTCCGTCCGCCGCCACGTCGAGCTCGAGGACTCGCTGGCGATTCGCCGAGACCTCACCGCGTCTGCCGACGAGCGGTACCACGGACGGGTCGACCGCCCGCACGGCGAGCCCGCCGGGTGCGGAGGGGTCCGAGTCGTGCTGCTGCCAAGCCCATGCCCCGCCGACGGCGAGCGGCGCGAGCACCGCCAGAACCACGACGGCGCCACCGGCTCCTTGCCGCCAGCCGAAGCTGTGGCTCGCGACCCGGCTCTGCACGCCGTCGACTCCCAGGACCGCGGCGACGAGCAGGCCGCCGGTCATCAGCGAGAGCCCCGCGCCTGGCCAACCGTGCACGACCGAGTCCGTACCGAGCGCCACGGCGATCCGCGCCGACACGGCAGCGGTCACGAGTCCGGTCGCGGCGACGATCCAGCCGACCCGCACCCCCCGCGCGACCGCACGCCCGCGGAACAGCGCACCCAGCGCCAGCCCGAGCAGCACCAGTCCACCGAGCATCGGGAGCACTCGCGCGAGCGGTTCCGCGAGTCCCGCCGGGGTGGCGCTCGCGACCGGCCAACCGAGCAGGAAGTGCCACGGTGCCGCCGGCACCGACGCGAGCGGCAGGCCAGGATCGGCGAGCAGCGCGCGCCACGCACCCGTGCCACGCCCGGCCAGAGCTTCAGCGATGAGTGGACCGAACAGGACCAGAGCAGGGATCGGGATGAGCGCCAGCCTGGCCCGACGGCGCGGCACGACGAGAGCGGCGAGAAGCACGAGTGCGGTCAGCACCGGCAGCAGCACCGGCGCACCCGCGGCCGCGACCGCCAGCGCGAGAGCGGCCCCCGCCGCCGCCGCGAGCGATCCGGAGCTGCGTGCAGCGGTCGGGGGCTGGGCGTCGTCTTCATCCGCGGGTCGCCCCGGCACATCGAGGCCCGGCGCGATGACGTCGTGACGGTCGAGTCCGGCGGCGCGCGCGACCCCGAGTGCCAGCCACGGCAGTGCGAGGTGCGCGAGCACGGCACCGAGACGGCCCGCCGAGACCGCGCTCAGGAGGCTGGGCGTGGCGGCCCACACGATGGCCGCCCAGGCCCGCACCCCGTTGGACCGGGTCGCAGCGCCGGCGGCCGCCCACGCGCCCCACGCGGCGAGCGGCACAGCGCCCAGCATGAGGACGCTGGACGTGAGCCCCACACTCCGCGTGATCGCGGTGAACGGGAGCAACACCGCGAGCAGCGGGTCGGCGGGCCCTGGGTGCCCGAGGTCAGCCGAGATCCAGCCCGAGGTCACCGCGTGATACAGCTCGGAGAGCGTGGCCGTGGAGGGGAGCAACGCGCCGCCGGCCAGCGTGCGCCCGACGATCACCCGACCGACGAGCGGACCCAGGGCCGCGACGGTGGCGGCGCTCGCACCAAGGAGAAGCAGAGCCAGGCTCGAACGGCGGCGGCGGTTGACCTGTGCGCGCTCCGCCATCTCGAGCTCACTGCGCGCGACCGAGGTGCGCCGTGCCTCCGCCACCGCGAGGCGCCGGTCTCGCGCCTCGCGGAAGACATCGCGACCGCTCGTCTGCAGCGGCCGCAGGGCCCGCCTGGGTAGCCGCTTCGACGCTCGGGCCACCGACCGAGCCCGGACGATCCGGCCGGGTCGGGACAGAGCGGCCAGGGGCGCGGCGATCTCTGCCACCGCGAGTCCGGGTTCCTTCGTCAACAACCGGGCGAGCGAGCGGGCGAGCCCGGCGGCGAGTGCCACCAGCCCAAGGACCGGAACCAGCGGGAGCGGGACCGACACCAGTCCCCCGTAGACGAGCGACTGGCGCCGGGCCCGGAAGCTGCGTCGTGGGTCGGCGCGGCCATCGGGGACGGTGCCGTCAGCATCGAGCGCGTCACGGACACCCTCGAGCGAGAGCTGTGCATGCCGGATGCTCGCCTGGGGGACGACGAGCACACGATGGCCGGCCAGCCGCGCACGTCGACAGAAGTCGTACCCGTCCCCGAAGCCGCCGAAGCCGCGATCGGCGCCGCCGAGCCGGGTCCAGACGTCCTGCCGCACGAGCGCACCCGCGAGGCCGACTGCAAGGACGTCTTCGCGACCGTCGTGCTGGCCCTGGTCCACCTCGTCAGGCTCGACCCCGGTCATCCGGCGACCGAACCGAGACGTGGTGACACCCGCCTCGATGAGACGGTCGGGACGCCCCCACTGTCGTTGCTTGCAGCCGGCCACGACGACGGAAGGCGCGAGCTCGACCGCTCGGGTCAACGCGGCCAGGGTGCCCGGATCAGGGGCGCTGTCGTCGTGGAGCAACCACAGCCACGTCGCCGAGACGTCGGGGACCGCGGCCAGTCCGGCGGACACGGCCTCGCCGAACGTTGCGGCGCCCGGGACGGAGACGCGGTGGATCCGCGCATCCGAGAAGGAGAACCCGAGCGAACCGAGGTCCTCGGGCAACGGAGAGTGGGTGCCGCCTGCTTCGGACGCGTCGACCACGACGATGTCAGCGGGCATCCGGGACTGCTGCGCGACGCCCCGGAGTGTCTCGGTCAGGTACGCCGACATTCTGTCGGCAACGACGACCGCGACGACCGTCGCGGCCCCGGATCGAGGGTGCGATGCGCGGTCAGTCATGTGCCGCTGATCGCACCCCGGTCCGGCTCAGACGACACGTCGTTTGAGCTTCCGTCGCTCGCGCTCGGACAGGCCACCCCAGATCCCGAACCGCTCGTCGTGCGCGAGGGCGTAGTCGAGGCACTCGCCGCGGACGTCGCAGCCGGTGCACACCTTCTTTGCCTCGCGGGTCGAGCCGCCCTTCTCCGGGAAGAACGCTTCTGGATCAGTCTGCGCACACAGGGCGCGCTCTTGCCAACCGACCTCGACGTCCTCGTCCGTGGTGCCGAAGAGCGGCAGCACGGGAGCGACCTTGACCGGGGTCTGCGCGGCGTCGTATCTGATGTGGCTCTCGTCACTGAGCAGATCCCACATGTGGCGCGCCTCCGGTGGTCCCCAGCAGACTGAACTGCACTAGGGGAATTACACGCTTGTAATCCGCTCTAGTCAAGCCCGTGGCAGCACGCTGAGACCCGAAAGATGTACCCACGCCACTGTTCAAGGATCCGCCTGCCGCAGCCGTGGCCTACCTGCCTCACGTGGGAGCCTTCCGGCCGGTGTCCCGGACCAGGCGTCTCTGCGCTCGGCAGCACCCTGATCTTCTCAGCGAGATCGCCGCGATCGCGCCGTGCCACGCCGTCGACGACGCAACTTCTCGCCCTAGAGTTCCCCCATGCCCGTGCCTGCCCTCGAGCCGCCGACCTCGATCACCGCCGTGCTCCGGCGGCTCACCGCGGATCCGGGCCGCCCGAGGCTCACCTGGTACGGAGCCGACGGCGAGCGGGTCGAGCTGTCCGGCCACGTGCTCGACAACTGGGTCGTCAAGACCACGAACCTGCTCGTCGAGGAGTTCGAGGCCGGGCCCGGGACCACCGTCCTCCTCGATCTTCCCTCGCACTGGCGAACCGTGGTCTGGGCCTTCGCTACCTGGCAGGCGGGCGCAACGGCCCTCGTTCCGGGGGCACGCGGCGAGCATGGGCCCGCCGCGGTGGCCCCCAGTGGCCCGGGCTCCGCGGCCGAACCGGCCGACCTCGTCGTGTGCACCGATCCCGCCGCCCATCCGCGCGCGGCCTCGCTCGTCGCGGTGAGCCTCCCCGCGCTGTCCCGCCGATTCGACGGGGTACTCCCGGCGGGCGCGATCGATGCCGCCACCTCGGTCATGACGTATCCGGATCGCCTGGGCTGGGTCCCGGCGCCGGACGGCGCTCTCCCGGCCCTCGTGTCCCCCGGCCTGAGCATCAGCCACGAAGCCATCCTGGAGCTGGCCCTCGAGCGCGGCCGCGGGTGGTCGGACCGCCCCCGCTCCCTCATCGATCTGGGCCGGCCGAACCGCTCAGTGAGCGACACGCTCCTGGACGTCCTGGCGAGCCTCGTCGGAGATGGCTCCGCCGTGCTGGTCGGATCGTCGGTGGACACCGACCGGATCGTCGGGATCGAGAAGGTGACGGATCGGGTCTAGCGCCGGGCGGCGTCGGTGCCGACGGAAGCCGGCGGCGTCGCGCGAACGGGCATCACCGCTGGTCAGCGCACGATCTGCACACACTCTGCACGGAATCATCGACCCGCTGGGGCCATCGGCGACGCAGGCCCGCTTATGCTGAACGAGTCCGTTTCGCGGCACTTCGCCGCCCGCTGTCCGAGGGAGTGTGGCCAAGACGATGAACCCGCATCACACCGCGCCGGTCGCCGTGAACCCGCGCCATGCGAGCACGCTGCGCAGGCACACTGTCCTGCGTGTCATCGCGCTGGGCGTGGCGGCACTCCTGCTGTTCGTCGGCACCGGCGTGGCAACCGCGTACTTCAGGTTCAACGGCAACCTCAAGTCGGCGGATGTGACGAGCCTGCTGGGCGAGCGGCCGACCCAGGCGGCCGCCCCCCCCGGCGATCCCTCGGCGGGCCTTCCGCAGAACATCCTTCTGCTCGGCTCGGACACCCGGTCCGGCGACAACGCGGCGATCGGCGGCGCCAACGGCGGGATGCGCTCCGACACGTCGATCATCATGCACATCTCAGCTGATCGCTCTCGGGTCGAGCTCATCTCCATCCCGCGCGACAGCTGGGTGAAGATCCCCTCCTGCCTGCGCTCGGACGGGACGAAGAGTGCCCCGGCGACCACCAAGTTCAATGCCGCCTTTGCGTACGGCGCCCAGTCCGGCAGCGTGACCGATGCGGCGGCGTGCACCATCAAGACGGTCGAATCGCTCACCCACGTCCTGATCAACGACTTCGTCGTGGTGGACTTCACCGGCGTCGTCGACATGGTCAACGCGCTCGGCGGTGTCCCGATGTGCATCCCGAACAACATGAGCTCCCCCGACTCCGGCCTCAACGTCAAGGCAGGGTTCCAGACGCTCGACGGCAAGACCGCGATCGCCTTCGCCCGGGCCAGGAAGGGCCCTGGGCTCGGAGACGGCTCGGACACCGGCCGGATCACCCGGCAGCAGGATCTCCTGGGCGCCACGCTCCGCCAGGCCCAGTCGAAGAACCTGCTGACCGACGCCGGCGCGCTGTACAAGTTCCTGAATGCCGCGACCTCGTCCCTGACCATGAGCCCCGGGCTCGCGAGCATCCCCAAGCTGGTCGGCCTCGCCTACAGCCTTCGCGGCCTGCAGGCCAAGGACGTGACCTTCGTGACCGTGCCCTGGCGACCGCTGCCGGCCGATCCGAACAACGTCGAGTGGCTCCCGGCAGCTGACACGATCTGGGCGAACCTCAACGCTGATCGACCGGTCAACCAGGTCCCCGGGAAGGCCGGTGCCACGACGGCGCCGACCACCGGAGCGGGCACCGCCGCAACGCCGGGCTCAACTCCGGCCGGGACGCCGAGCCCCGTGACCACCTCCGGCACGACTGCTGCGCTCAACCCCGCGAGCGTCTGCGGCTGACACCGCGCCGATCCTCCGCCGCGAGCGCTGGGCTCAGGCGGTGAGCTCCGCCAGCACGCTCGGCGCGGCCAGTGCCCAGCGCTCCTGCCAAGGTCCGATGGGCTCGACACCGATCCGCTCCAGTGCCTCGTGCCCGAGCACGGAGTACGGCGGCCGCGCGGCGGGCCGGACGAACGTGTCGCTCGTCGTCGGCTCGACCATCGCCGGGTCCTTGCCGACTGCTGCCACGATCGCCCGTGCGAACCGATGCCAAGACACCGCTCCTGACGATGTCGCGTGGTACGCCCCGGCCGGCGCGCCGGCTTCGACCAGGCGCGCGACGAGGTCGGCGACGTCGACGGTCCAGGTCGGTTGGCCGATCTGGTCGTCCACCACGCTCAGCGAGTCCCGGGTGAGCGCGAGCCGTGCGATCGTCTTCGGAAAGCAGGGGCCGCGAGCGCCGTAGAGCCACGCAGTGCGGACGATGAGGTGATTCCCACCCGACTCGCGGACGGCACGTTCGCCGGCCGCCTTGGTCCGACCGTAGGCGGACTGCGGCGCCAACGGTGCGTCCTCCCGGTACGGCTCGGTGGCGGCGCCGTCGAACACGTAGTCGGTGGAGATCTGAACCAGCCGAACACCGGCCGCGGCGGTTGCAGTCGCCAGCACCGACGGACCGGTCGCGTTGATCAGGGCCGCGAGATCCTCGTGCGTCTCGGCGTCGTCGACGGCGGTGTAGGCCGCGCAGTTGAGCACCACGTCGAATCCGGCGAGCGCCGCTCGGACCGCCGCCGGGTCGGTGATGTCGAGCGTGTCGCGGTCGGTGGCGACGGCCTCGTGCCCGCCTGCGCGCAGCCGATCCACTGCATCCTGCCCCAACATGCCCGCAGCTCCGGTCACCAACCAGCGCATCTGTTCTCCCGATCTCGACGGATTGCCGCGGCCAGCCTATCTGCGGCCCGGGCTAGGCTGACTCCCACCATGACCGCCGCCACCGCCTCGTCGTCCGAATCCGAGGCCGATGCGCGGCACGGGGCTGTTCAGGCGCGCGTCATCGTGGTGACGTACAACCCGGGCGAGACGGTCGCCGCGTTCGTGGAGTCGGTGCGCTCGGCGACGACGTCGCGACCGGTCGAGATCGTCATGGTCGACAACGGCTCCGTGGACGGTGCTCCGCAAGCGGTCGCGGCCACGGGGAACGCGCGCCTGATCGAGACGGGCCGCAACCTCGGCTACGGCGCCGCCGCCAACGTCGGCGCGCGCGGCGCGGACGCGGAGTGGCTCGTCATCTGCAACCCCGACCTCGAATGGCATCCGGGAGCGCTCGACGCGCTCCTGGCGGCAACCGAGCGGTGGCCGGCTGCGGCGGCCTTCGGGCCGACGATCCTGGAGCCGGACGGCGCCATCTACCCCTCCGCCCGGGCCTTGCCGTCGTTGCGCACCGGCGTGGGGCACGCACTCTTCTCGCGGCTGTGGCCGAGCAACCCGTGGACCCGGCGGTACCGGGGAGCGACCGATGGCCGAGAACGCATCGCCGGATGGCTCTCGGGTTCGTGCCTCGCGGTGCGACGGGAGGCCTTCGAGGCGATCGGCGGCTTCGACGAGCGGTACTTCATGTTCTTCGAGGACGTCGACCTCGGCCGGCGCCTCGGGGCGGCCGGCTACGCCAGTGTCTACGTGCCCGCTGCCACCGTCACGCACCTCGGCGGACACTCCTGGCGAGCCCGGCCTGAACCGATGATCGGCGCGCACCACTCGAGCGCGGCGCAGTACCTCGCCCAGCGCTACAGCGCGTGGTACCAGACCCCGGTGCGCCTTGCGCTGAGAGCGGGCCTCGCGGTCCGACGGTGCGCGCAGGTGCACCGCGCGCGCCGCAACCAGCATCTCGACGCCGAAGAACCCGAGCGGTGTCCTCGGCCGGGGTAGCCATGCGGCACACTTGGTGACCATGCGTGGAATCATTCTGGCCGGTGGGTCTGGTACTCGGTTGCACCCGATCACGATCGGCGTCAGCAAGCAGCTCGTCCCGGTGTACGACAAGCCGATGGTCTACTACCCCCTGTCGACGCTGATCCTGGCCGGGATCCACGACGTC
>JADGOR010000065.1 GCA_017882855.1 Cellulomonas sp.
GTCATGGAGTTTGCGTCCGCGGCTCGCTGGACGTCTTCGTAGGTGATGTTTACGTGTGGCTTACCCATGTCGTCGTGGGCGGCCATGCAGCCGCAGTTCAGGCACCGAGTCAATCAAGACGGTTGCCGGAACATCCATGCCCTTGGCGATGCCGAGACCCGGAATGAAGGTCATCGCGGCAGACCTCCATCGTCATCGAGTCGGCTCAGATCACGCGCCATCTCGGGGCTGTACTCCGCGGGATGGTCGCCTCGATCCATGTCGCCGGTCTTGGCGATCATGGCCAGGGTGGCTTCGACCGTCATTTCGTTGGCGTCCGCCGCCCGCTTCACGTCTTCGTAGGTGATATTGAGCCCAGGCTTGCCCATGTCGTCGTGGGCCCGCATGCAGCCGCAGTTGAGGCACACCTCGCGGCCGCTCCTTTCTCGTCAATTGACACTCCGGACCGGCTCGCCCCCAGTATGGTGGGACGCCACCGCTTGCCACCGTTGCGACGCCCGCAGGTCGCCTGACGCATCGAGTTGGGGTCGTTCGCAAGAGTAGGCCGAGGCAAGCGGCCGACGCACTCTCCCTGCGAGGCGTCCGATCCGCCTGCCGGCACATCGGGCCCGACAGGGCTACCGTGGCGGTCATGAGCACCTCGGACACCGATCCCGCCATTCCAGCGTCGGGTGAGGCTGGCGGGCAGCCCGTCCGCGAGCCCGACCCTACTGGTCCGGTGCCGATCGAGGGGGTCGACGCGCGTCTGGTCGCCAACATGACCGCGAGCCTCGGCATCCCAACCGCGACCTCGTTCCGTGACATCCGGGTCGATGTCCTGGTCGCTCGGCGGGAGAAGCTCAACGCCGCCATCGCTCCGGCCCGGCTGTCGCTCACGCACCTGATCGCCTATGCCGTCGCCCAGGCGGCCGCGGTCCACCCCACGCTCGCCTCCCATTTCGTGGAGATCGACGGACGGCCACATCGTGTGGACCCGGCCGCGATTCACCTTGGATTGGCGGTGGACGTTCTGGGCCGCGACGGCCGGCCCTTCCTGATGGTGCCGGTTCTACGGGCAGCCGACGAGCTCGACTTCGCTGCCTTCATGAGCCGCTTCGACGACTTGGTGGAGCGTGCGCGAGCGAACCGCCTTTCGGCCGACGACCTGGTCGGCGCCGGCATCACTCTCACGAACCCCGGGACGGTGGGCACCACGGCCTCGGTTCCGCGCCTGATGCCGGGGCAGGGCGCGGTCGTGGCCACCGGCGCGATCCGCGGGCTCGCCGGCGGGGCAGTAATGACGGTCAGCAGCACCTACGACCACCGCGTGATCCAGGGCGCCGAGTCAGGCCGCTTCCTCGCGACGCTGGAGGAGTTTCTCACTGGCTCTGACGAGTTCTATGAATCAATCGCAGAAGGCATGGGCGTTCCCCGATCGGTGGTCGCGTCCCCCGTGCCGACCGTTAGCTCGACCGTCGGCTCCGTCGCCCGGCCGATCTCGATCGAAGCTACCGCAGCGCCTGCCAGCCTGGCGGCGATCGCCGCCGGCGTCGACCTCGTCCGCTCCTTCCGTCACTTCGGCCATCGCGCCGCCGACCTCGACCCGCTCGGCAGTCCACCACCCGGCGACGAGGCCTTGGACCCCGCGACTTGGGGCCTGACTGCCGAGGGCATGGCGCGCATACCGTCTGACGTGCTGAGCGTCGACCTGCCGGGGAGCACCCTGGCGGAAATCCTGCCCGAGCTCCGCCGCACCTACTGCGGCACGACCGCCTACGAGGTCGAGCACATCAACAGCCACGAGGAGCGGACCTGGCTGCGGCAGACCATCGAGACCGGCGAGCACCATGTCCGTCTAGAGACAGCCGCCAGGGCGCGGCTCCTCGAGCGCCTGACTGCCGTGGAGGTCTTCGAACGCCTCCTCGGACGTGCCTACCTGGGGCAGAAACGCTTCTCGATCGAGGGCCTCGACGTTCTGGTTCCGATGCTCGACCGGCTCATCGAGCTCGTCGATCAAACTGGCGCCCGAACAGTCGAGATCGGGATGCCCCATCGCGGGCGGCTGAGCGTCGTCGTCCACGTTGTCGGCGTCGCCGAAGCCACCATCTTCGACGAGTTCGAGCGAGGGCGGGCCACGGCCGAGGCGGACCCTCCGGCCGTGGGCGAGACGAGCGACGTCAAGTACCACCGCGGCGCCCACGGCGTCCATCCCACCGCCGGCGGCTCAGTACGCGTGACCGTCTCCTCGAACCCGAGCCACCTCGAGGCCATCGATCCCGTGGTCGAGGGACGAGCGCGGGCCGAGCAGACCGACCGGAGCGGACCGACAGTGAGCGCGGACGCCCACCTTGCGGTCCCGGTGCTGATCCACGGCGATGCCGCCTTCGCCGCGCAGGGCGTTGTCGCCGAGACATTCAACCTGGCCCGCCTCCCCGGCTACACGACCGGCGGGACGATCCACGTGATCGGCGACAACCAGCTCGGCTTCACGGTCGAACCCAGGGACGCCCGCTCGACCGACTACGCCAGCGACCTCGCCAAGGGCTTCGATGTCCCCATCGCCCACGTCAACGCCGACGACCCCGAAGCCTGCCTTTCGGCCGTCCAGCTCGCCGTCGCATACCGCGAGCGGTTCCACGGCGACTTCGTCATCCACGTCTTGGGTTACCGTCGCTACGGCCACAGCGAAGAGGACGAGCCGGCCTACACCCAGCCTCTGCTGTATGCCCTGATCGCCGAGCACCCGACCGTCCGCGAGATCTACCTGCGACGACTGGTCGACGAAGGCGCGATCGAGTACTCGGCGGGGGAGGCGATGGTAGGCGCGGCGCAAGCGCGCCTGGTGGAGCTTCGGGAGTCGGTGGCAAAGGAGACCGCTGGCGTGGGCGCCGGTCCGACCGCCGAAGGCGACGGGTCGGGCGAGGACCGCGGTGCGGCAGTCTTCGTGGGCCCGAGTCGTCGAGGGAGGCGCTCGTTGGCGAAAGCTCGCCCGACTGCCGTGCGCGCGGCCAGGTTGCGGGCGATCAACGATGACCTCCTGCACGTGCCCGACGGCTTCACGATCCACCCGAAGCTCGTCCCTCAGCTCGAACGGCGGCGAGCGGCACTCGGCCCCGATGGTCGCATCAGCTGGGCCCAGGCCGAGGCCCTCGCCCTGGCGTCTCTGCTTCTCGAGGGCGTACCGATCCGTATGACCGGCCAGGACACCGAGCGCGGCACCTTCAGCCAGCGCCACCTCGTGCTCCACGATCCCACCGACGGGCAGCGGTTCACGCCCATCGAGCACCTATCCGGCGCGCGGGCCTCCATCGAGCTGCACGACAGCCCCCTCTCGGAGCTAGCCTGCCTCGGCTTCGAGTATGGCTACGCGGTCGAGGCGCCCGAGGCGCTTGTGCTGTGGGAGGCGCAGTACGGGGACTTCGCCAACGGCGCCGAGGTCGTAATCGACCAGTTCATCATCGCCGGCCTCGCCAAGTGGGGCGAGACCTCGCGGCTGACCATGCTCCTGCCCCACGGCTACGAGGGTCAGGGACCCGAGCACTCGAGCGCCCGCCTGGAGCGCTATCTGGCGCTCGGTGCGGAAGACAACCTGCGGGTCGCGTACCCCACGACCCCTGCCCAGTACTTCCACTTGCTGCGTGATCAGGCGCTGCGGCCGATCGTCCGGCCGCTGGTGCTGATGACGCCCAAGAGCCTTCTGCGGCTGCCGGCCGCCACCTCGAGCCCGGGCGAGCTGACCGCCGGTCGTTTCGAGGCGGTCCTCGACGACCCGGAGCGCGCGGCCATGCGCGGGGGCGTGCGCCGGCTCGTGCTGTGCAGCGGCCGGTTCTACTACGACCTTTTCCTCTCGCCACGGCGCGCAGAAGCGACCGACGTCGCGATCGCCCGAGTCGAGCTTCTCTACCCGTTTCCCTGCGATGGGCTGCGCCGGCTGATTACCGGGTACCCGGCTCTGGAGACGGTGGTCTGGGCGCAGGAAGAGCCGCGCAACATGGGTGCGCGCAAGTTCGTGCTGCCCGAGATCCGCGACCTCCTGCCACCGCAGGTCTCGCTGGCCGACGTCTCACGGCCGGAGCGATCTAGCCCCGCCGAAGGCTACGCGGCCGCTCACCGGGCTCAGCAGCTGGCTCTGGTCGGCGAGGCTTTCGGGTAATCATCGTCGCCGGCCCCACCACCGGGCTCGCAGCGGACTCGGCCTCCGTCCGTGCCGCGGCCATCGACGTGCTTCGGCTCCACCTTAGGCTCCAAGGATGGAATCGACCTCGGCGGTGCGGTGGATGTAGGTTCGAAACGGCGACCGCGAAAGGCGGAGCCAGGTTCTCCAACATGACGCCGAGCCGACCGACCCACGTCTGCCGTAGATACTACGGAGGGTCCTGCTGGCGCCTGCCTCAACCTGATTCCTCGGAGTCCTGGCTTGTGGCGTTTCGGCAGAAAAACCCGTTAGGGGATCCCGCGAGGGCAGCCGAGACGCAGGAGCACGAGCGTGGAATCTGCGACGGGTAGGCTAAACCTACCCGAATGGTCGGGGCGAGAGGAGTCAGCCCGACACCATACGGGTGAAAGTACGGAGCACGTGCGGGGGTATGGAGGAGCCACAGGCCATTGGGTGGACGGCCTCGGGGACAAGGAAGACCACTGGACCTGAGGCGCTATCGCGGCTGTCGACGGTGCGGCCAGTCAGGTCGACATCACCTCGGCGGCTATGGAGCGGGACCGCGATCAGTGTGCGCCCGTGGTCGTCGTCGGCTGCACCAAGTGACCGGTGGGCGCCCTAAAGAGGCGCTCGGCCACGACCGCCGCGGTCGTCATCTGGATCGACGGAAATGCCGCCCGAACGGTGGGACCGTCGATCGTCATGTCAAGCGTGTCCATGAGGAGCGCCGCCGCGATCTGCCCGGCGCGCATCCGATTGATCGGCCGAAGCGCGATCGACAGCAGGCGCATGACGGCACGCGGGCTGTGGGATACGTGTCCCGACCGCCCGGAGGCTGCCCGGGTGATCTCGACCAGCTGGTCGAGCGTCAGGTTCTCGGGCCCCGGCACCTCGACGACCTTCCCGCGGAACGACCGGTCGGCAATGGCGAGGTCGACAAAGCGCGCCACGTCCAGCGCCGACACGAAATTGATCGGATTCTGGCCGCGGCCGAAGACGAGCGTCTTGCCCTGCGCCACGAGCGGCCCGCCGATAAGCCCGAGCCAAGTCTCGAGGTAGGCCGTTGGGCGGATGATCGTCCAGCCGACGCCGCTCGCGCGAACGGCTTGCTCAGCGGCAAACTTCGCCCGAAGCAGCGCCATCGGGTGATCGGCCGACGCCTGGGCGACCGACAGCAGGACGAATTGCTCGACGCCCGCCGCCGCGGCGGCCTCGACCAGGATTCGGTTGCCCTCGGCGTCAACTGCCTGGAGCCCTGCCGGCGAAGCGAACCCGGTGATCGCCGAGACGACGACGCGCGCGCCTTCGACGGCCCGCCGGGCGTCCGCGGGTCGGGTAACGTCGCCCGCAACGAGCTCGACGCCGGACAGCTTCCGTCCCGCCGCATGTGGATCGCGCGTCACGACCCGGACCGGCTCACCGCGTCCGACTAGGAGCGGGATGAGCACCGGCCCAAGGGTACCGGACGCCCCGGCCACGACGATCATCGTTCGTACGCAGGCGCGACGGCCTGCGATACCGCGGCGTTAATCGTTACGCCGTCGTCGACGACCGGCTCCATGTAGAAGCGTGCCCACGCGATCCGTCGGCCCTCAACGCCAAGGATCGTCGTCCCGCGCATCAGGTGCGGCGCGCCATCGGGTCGAGTGCCCGTCCATTCCCACTCCGCCCAGACGACGTCGCCCTCGACCGCCTCGCGGACAAGCTTCGAGTGGAGGTCCGGCACCCCCGCCAGGATCTGCGCCCAGTTCCGGCGGACCTGGTCTCCGCCGCGGAAGTTGCGCGATGGATGCAGCGGGATCTCACTCGCGTAGTCGGTCGTAAAGCAGTCGACGAGCGCATCGAGGTCATGGGCGTTCGTTGCCGCCTGAAGCCGAAGGACCACGGCAGACGGCTCACTTGAAGCCTTTGGGTCGGCGATCATGATCGAGTACTCCGTTCGGGCCACCCGCCCAGCCTGTTCACAAGACTTATAGCGTAATGACTATACTCTGAGTCTGATGAATAACGAAACTTCCGTCAAGCGGTCCTATCACTCGTCTCTCCGGACGGCACAAGCCGGCCAGACGCGGCGGGCGATCATCGACGCCGCGACCCGCCTATTCGTCGATAACGGCTACGGAGCGACCTCGATCGACGCCATCGCCGAGGCGGCCGGCGTGAGTCGCGCGACGGTCTTCACAGCCGTGGGCAGCAAGGCCGCGCTGCTCAAAACGGCCTACGACGTGGCCCTCGTCGGCGACGACGAACCGGTCGCGCTGCCGGACCGCGCCAGTTCACGCGCCATACGCGCAGAGCCCGACCCGCGCCGCTACCTGGAAGGTTATGCCGGGATCGTCGTCGAACTCGGCACTCGGGTCGCGGCGGTCTACGAGGCCGTCCGCGGCGCGGCCTCGGCAGACCCGGAAGTTCGGCCGGTCTGGGACAAGATCCAGCAGGAGCGCCGGATTGGCGCAGCGCACGTCGTCGCCGACACGGCGTCGAAGGGCCGGCTGCGGGATGGGATGGACGAGGAAGCCGCGGCCGACGTCGTTTGGATCCTCAACGACCCGGGTCTCTACCACCTTCTCGTGAACGTCCGAGGCTGGCCGGCCGAGCGCTACCGCGAGTGGGTGGCGGCGTCACTGCAGCACGAGCTGCTCGGCGACCGGTAGCTCGGCCCCGCGTTGGCGAAGATGTGGGAATGGTCGGGGCGAGAGGAGTCGGGCCTAGGCTAACCCGCTCGTCGGGGATCTGGATCCCCCGTCTCTACCGGGGCCGCGTCCTCGTGACGATGGGCGGCGCCAGGCCACCGCTGCGCTCGGTGCGTTCCGCATGAGGATGACGGGTCGCCGGTCAGGGCGTGCTCCCGTCGCTACTGCCCGTTCTGGCCGCCGGTGGAGTAGATCGAAATGTTGCCGGACTGGACGGTCCACCCGAGCCAGCCGAGGAAGGTGTCACCTCGGCCGACTGCCGACCCATCGGAGACTTCGTAAGTGCTGTCGAAGCAGGACGGTTGTGATGGGACGATCACGCACTCCTGCATCCGGAGCGAAGCGCCCTGAGCACGCGACGCGGTCTTGTAGTAGTCAACGTGGTTCACACTGAACTCGTGGATCTGGCCCGCCACTTCGCCCCCGATGCCGTAGAGCTCGAGGTAGCCGAACTGCACAACGTTCGATGTCGTCCGCACCTCGAACCGGGCGAGCCACGTCCGGTTGGCGTTCTCCGAGACGACGATGCTGCCGTCCACGTGCTTCGTGACGGGCGTCGTACTGGCGCTGGTGAGCGGCACGGCCGCGGCGAGAGCGAGGAGCGCAACCGCTCCGATGATGATGAGCTTGCGCATGGCCGGTCCCTCCCTGGGACGCATGCGCGGGTCGGTCTCGCCAGTGGCTCGGCGCGGTCTCGGGCGGCCGTGGGTGTATGGACCGCGTGTCATGGCTTCCCGCGTGTGGGCGGATCATCCACCCGGTAGCCACGCGCGGTCGTCATCCGCGCGGGCGACATAGGTCACCCGATCGGGTGAATCGCGCCCTCACACTCACAGAGATGCAGCTCGTGCGCGCGGACAATCGCCTGCGTCCGGCTGGTGACCGCCAGCTTCCCGTAGAGGTGGCACAGGTGCGTCTTGACGGTGTTCCGTGAGACCGCGAGATCGTCGGCAATCTCGGCGTTCGACTTGCCCGTGGCCAGCAACCCGAGTATGACCATCTCGCGATCCGTGAGTGGCTCGATAAGGTCCACTGGCCAACCTGATGTGCGAATCGCGGCCCCCTCGCCTACAGGTGCCTGCGGCGTCGGCGCACGTGCTGCGCTGGCCCCAAGGAGCGCGACCAGCAGGAACAGGAGGATGGCGCCGATATCCTCGATCGAGCCAACGATCAGGTCGCCACCCGGGCGGAGCAGCACGATGTCGATCAGCGCCGCCGCCATGAAGGCAGTCACGACACTTGCCCAGAACCCCGCCCAGCGGGCCGTGACGATCACCAGGCCGACAGCGGCCAGGAGAATGACCTCTACGCGCTCCGGGGGTACGAGCACGAGCTGGATCACGACGGCCACGGCTACCAGGACGACCGAGATCGTGACCCGCCCAATGAAGGCCTCGATCCGGGCAGCTTCGAGTCGATCCCAGGCCGCACTGGCGGCGAATGGCAGCTGGCGATGTAGCCGCACGTTCAGGCGGACCTCCGCACTCTTGCCCCGATCCTGCGCTGGTGGCCGGTCGGACGTCAGTGCCGGACGTCCTGCTGGACCGGGCACCACCTCGCCATCCGTACTCGCCGGGACCTGGCTAAGACTGGTCGGGGCGAGAGGAATTCCGCCGTCATGTCTGACGCTGGCACGGTGGTCCGATTCGTGCGCAATCCACGGATTCAGTCAGTCACTCGGACGGCCTGAGGGGGCGGGATAGGGCAAGCCGCCCGAAGAACCCGAGCGGCTGGCAGGTTATGGGGCGCAGATCCCGGGAGCGGGCTTCTGGTGCCTAGGGGCCAATCGGGCCGAATGTGCCGGTCTTCGGGTTGTACAGCTCGGCTGAGGCAAGAAGCATACCGCTGCCGACGCTGGGGCTGCCAGAGCCTCCAGCGACGAGAACGCGTCCGTCGGAGAGCAGCGTGGCGGTGTGGTAGGTACGAGCGTCCGTCATGGAGCCGGTGGCGGTGAACATGCCCGTCTTGGGATTGTAGAGGTCGGCCGAGGCGACGGTGGTGTCCATGTCCTTGCAGCCCCCGGCAATCAGGACGCGCCCGTCGGAGAGTAGAGTGGCCGTCTGAAAGGCGCGAACGGCCGTCATCGGGCCGGTCACAGTGAAGGTGCCTGTCTTGGGGTCGTACAGCTCGGCTGAAGCTTCGGAGCCTCCGGCGACCCAGCTTCCGACGAGCAGCACGCGTCCGTCGGAGAGCAGCGTGGCGGTCTGATACGCGCGAGCGGTCGTCATGGAGCCGGTGGCGATGAACTTGCCCGTCTTCGGGTTATACAACTCGGCTGAGGCGATACTGCCCCCCGAGTTAAGCTCACCTCCAGCGATCAGCACGCGACCATCGTCGAGCAAGGTGGCGGATTGAATGAAGCGGCCGGTCGCCATGGAGCCGGTGGGGCTGAAGGTGTCCGTCTTGGGGTCGTACAGCTCGGCTGAAGCTCCGGGGCCTCCGACGAGCAGCACGCGTCCGTCGGAGAGCAGCGTGGCGGTCTGATACGCACGAGCGGTCGTCATGGAGCCAGGGCTGGATAGCGGTGTAGGCGTCGGCGTCGGCATGGGTACCGCTGTCGGCGTGGCGGCCGCAACCGTGGGCGGCGGTGTCGGGCTCGGTGTCGCCGAAGGCGACGGGGCTGCGCTGGCGCTGCACCCGGCCAGCAGGACTGCGAGGGCAAGACCCGATAGAACGCGGCCACCCGCGCTGCTGCGTCCGGTCATCCCGCTCCTCCTTGGGACGGATCCATGCGCGGGTCGGTCTCACCAGTGGCTCGGCGCGGTCCCGGCGGCCAGAGTGTGGACCGCGCGTCCAAGCCCCCTGCCTGGGCCGATCCTCCCACCGCTGTCAATGGTTCCTGATCGAAACTGCCGGGCTGTTAGCTGGGCAGGGCATCTTGGGCGACGACTGCGGCGCGCATCACTGTCACGTTAGACAGTGAGCGGCCACGTGGTTCAGCCGGGCGGGGTCGTGTAGGAGTTCCCGTCGATGTGCCCGGCCGAATGCGCCACGAACGTATCGGGCGGCTCGAAGGCCTCATTGGCAGCGAAGACCTGCGCGCTCGGTCCCAACTCCGACAGTCCCAGCTCGGTCCGTACGCGGTTCAGGAACGCGGTCTTGCGGCGCTGGTATTCGGCATCCACTAGAGCTAGTCCTGTCACTTGCTCGCGGGTGCGAGGGATTACCTTGTCGCCCTTGCGGTCTCGTTCCGCCACGTACACGAACGAGCCGAAGCCGTCACGGAGCGACAGGTACAGGCCCCACGCGGCGTCCGCAGTGTCTTGCCACCCGACTATGTAGAGCCGGCCCACGAGGTCCAGGACTTCATCCGGCGAGTGCACATCCGGGATGGACTCCGGAGGAACCTTGCCGGCAGCAGAGCGACTCCAGTCCAGGACCTGGACGAGAACCTCGTGCCGGTAGCGCTCTGAGCGTGCGAGGATGTCGCTCGCGAGGGCTTGGATGTGCTCAGCGAGCTGCGCCACTCGCCGTGCGTCGCGGTCAGCTTCGACCTGGGCGGCGCTGATCTTGGCCGCTTCCTTGGCGGCGTTGGCGCCGATGTTGCCCGCGAGTACGGCCCCGCCGAAACCCAGAGTTGCACCGATGATGGCCGCGGCCGCAGGTGCGACGATCGCCCAGTCGATGTTCATCCCCGTTCCCCCGATGCGTCTCGAACGAGTCTAGCGCGCAGGCTGGAGCTGGCGTCGAGCGCGAGATCACACGGGTCTGCCTGCGACGGCGCCGCTCGACCGGCCGGCCGGGGCCGCGTCAGGCGGGCTTTGGCGTCTCAGGCGGTCGCAGCCGACGCAGGACGGGCACATAGAGCGCGGCCATTACCGCCATCGCGCCGCCGATGCCCACGGGGAGGATGCCCGCGCCAATCCATGAGGTGGATTCGCCTCCGCCTGTAAACATGCCGCCGCTGCAGGCGTATTGGCCGGGCTACACGAGGACGAACGTCTCCATGATCGCGCCTTCGTCCGCCATGGTGAGGTTGAGCATCTCAAGCATGAAGCCTTTTCCGCCCTTGTAGAGGAGGTAGAAGATGGTCCACTCACCGCCACCCTTGGCGGCGATCCGTTGGGCCGTGCCTGCCGCCACCTTCACCCGCTCGTCGGACGTGATGGTCACGCCCTGCTGCGCTGCGAGCTGCTGTCTGATGGCTGCGGCCAGGCCGTCGAGCGACTGCTGGGCCGCAGGCGGGTTCCTGATCGTGTGGATCGCGAGTGCCATCCGCTGGCCGCTGTCGCTCGTCGCCTCCCACCTTTCGACCCCCTCGCCCATTATGTAGCCGGACTGGAGCGGCTCCGGCACGTTGACCGCGAAGCCATCGCCCCAGAAGACGATCGTCAAGCTGGAGCGTGGCGTCGCTGCCGCGGACGCGGTAGCGATCGGGCTCTGCGACGGGCTGGGCGAGGGCGACGGGGAAGCGGACGCGACGCTCTGCGGAGACGGCGGAGGAGGCGACGGTGTCGATGGCGAGGGAGTCGCGCCCGACGCGGAGACGCAGCCGGCGACGATGGCGCCGATGACGAAGACTGAGAGCGAGGTACCTCTGCTGATCCCGGCCATCGCACGAACCTCCCGAAAGCACCGCGCGGGTCGGTCTCGCCAGTGGCTCGGCGCGGTCCCGGCGGCCAGAGTGTGGACCGCGCGTCCAAGCCCCCCGTGCTCCGTACATTCTCCTACCCGTGTGAATAGGCCCCGGACGCAGCCGACCCGCGGAGTGAGGCTGATGAGGAAGCGTCAAGCCGAGGTCAACCGACACCCGTCACCATAGCTGGTTAGTGACCGAAAGCTCTCCGTAGGTCGGCTCGCCCGGTTCGAGAGTCTTCGGAAACGCAGGCTGGCCGATTGTCCTGCCCCCCGAAACCCGCACGTTGATGTCGTCCCAGCCAATGAAAGCCAGGCTGCAGTCGTCGCCCCTCCCTGACTCCTCTCGCCCCGACCATTACCCGCACGATCGGGTGATGGTGACGGGGGTTGAGCGA
>JADGOR010000066.1 GCA_017882855.1 Cellulomonas sp.
GCCGCTGCTGATCATCGCCGAGCAGGGCCGGATCTGGGGCTGGGACTCGGGTGCCGCGTGGGCTTGCTACGCCCTGGGCGTGGTCGGCATCGCCTCGTTCATCCTGGCTGAGCACCGCGCCGGCGACGACGCGCTGCTGCCGCTCCGCCTGTTCCGGAACCGGCTGTTCTCGGTCACCGCGCTGATCAACGTGATCATCGGTTTCGGAATGTTCGGCGCGATCGCCGGCCTGCCGCTCTACATGCAGATCGCCAAGGGCATGACGCCGACGGCCGCCGGTCTCGCGTTCATCCCGTTCACCGTCGGGATCATGTTCGCGTCCATCATCGCGGGTCAGTCGACGGCGAAGTTCGGTCGATACAAGATCTTCCCGATCATCGGCACGGCGCTGCTGATCATCGGCGCGCTTCTGCTCTCGCGGCTCGAGGTCGCGACCCCGATCCTCACCGTCGGCCTGTACTCGGCGGTCTTCGGCATGGGACTCGGCATGCTGTTCCAGCCGCTCGTCCTCGCGGTGCAGAACGCCGTGCCGCCGAAGGACATGGGCACCGCGACGTCGTCGTCGCTGTTCTTCCGCCAGATGGGTGGCACGGCCGGCACGGCCGTCTTCCTGTCGATCCTGTTCTCGACGGTCGGCCAGCGGATCGGCAACGCGTTCCACGCGGCCGCCGCGACGCCCGCCTTCCAGGCCACGATCAAGGACCCGACCGTGCTCGCCAACCCGGTCAACGCCGGCGTCCTCAACGCGCTCAAGACCGGCGACACCTCGGGCATCTCGCTCGACGACTCGTCGTTCATCGGGAAGCTCGCTCCGGCGCTCGCGGCGCCGTTCAAGACCGGCTTCTCGGGTGCGATCAGTCACATCATGTTGATTGCGGCGTTCATCACCGTGATCGCCTTCGTGCTGTCGTTCTTCGTCCCGGAGATCCCGCTGCGGACCATCTCCGGCCTGCAGAGCCGACTTGCCGACGACGCAGCGCACCACAAGAAGCAGAGCGCGCTCGAGCAGGAGACCGAGATGCTTGCCCTCGGCGAGGAGGCCCGCGCGCAGGACGCCGGGCTCGTGCGGAGCTCGGCGGACGTGCCGCACCGGATCGCCGACGAGGCCCGCGACGCGAGCAAGGACGCGCGAGACTAGCTCGCCATCCGCGCCACGACCGCGCGCCACACCGCCAGCTGGACCAGGGCGAGCGCGGTGACGAACGGCAGGAGCGTCCAGATGCCGGCGGAGTCGCCGAGGGTGCCCGCGAGCCACGGCAGGGCGGACCCACCGATCACCGACACCGCGTTCATCAGCCCGACCGCCGCCGGGACCAGGCGCGACGACGTCAGGCGCGGCACGACCGCGATCGCCGTCGGGAAGAGCGGGCCGAGGAAGAAGCCGAGCGCAGCGAGGGCGGCCGTCGCGAACAGCGCGGCCGGGGCCAACCAGACCAGGACGGCGCACACCGTCACGCCGACGAGGCACCCGGTGGTCATCCTGGCCTCGCTCCAGCGCAGCCTCGCAGCGGCAGGGCTGATGACGAACCGTCCGACGGTCAGCCCGAGCCAGTACCCGCTCACCGAGTACCCGGCGAGCACGAGGTTCTGGTGGTGCGCCTCCACGAGGTAGCTACGGCCCCAGTTCCCGAGGCTCATCTCCACCCCGACGTACACCGTGAGGAACACCGCGGCGAGCACGACGCCGGGCTCGCGCAGCGCCGCCGCGAGCAGGCCGCCGCCTCGGCTCGTTCTGACCGGCTCCGTCGCGCCGGTCCGCGGCGCACCGCCGTCGTGCGCCGGGTAGGTGAGCCGGAAGGCCACGCCGTACGGCACGCCCAGCAGGGCAAGGACCAGCGGGACCACGGTCCACGCGGCACGGTCGAGCAGCCAGGTGGCCAGCACCGGCCCGATGAGCGCGCCGACGCCGAAGAACGCGTGCAACAGGTTGAGCCGGGTTGTGCCCGAGGGCAGCTCGGAGAGGTGGACGTTGAGCACCGACTCGACCAGACCGGTCCCGTATCCGGCCAGCAGCTGCACCGCGACGAGCGCCGCGAACGACGGCCGGGTCGCGATGTACAGGTCGGCCACCACGAACGCCACAGCGCCGGCGACCAGCGTCGTTCGCGTGCCGAGGCGCGCCATGAGCGAACCGGTGGTCGCACCGGCCAGGAAGAATCCCGCGGAGAACGTGAAGAACGTGATGCCGACCGTCGATCGACCCACCGAGTAGTCGGCGATCTGCGCCGGCAGCACGACGGCGCCCACGCTCGCGCTGATGCCCATCAGGACGAACGCGGCGTAGGCGATCAGCACCGACGAGCGCGCCCGGTACGCGACGGCTGGCATGCGACCCCACTCGAACGGGCCGGGGAGCCCCGGCGGACACTCGGCGGACACTCGGCGCGGACCATCCGGCACCTGTCGGCCGGCTGCGGCACGCCGCGCGCCACGCTAGCAGCGTCGGACGGACGCTCCGGGTTCGATCCGGTGACCGCTCCCGGCGAGGTACGCCCGAGCCGGTTGGCCCGGTTCGCTATCGTCACCGGGTGAGCCACCGGACTCGGATCGAGGTGACCGGCGTCGTCCAGGGCGTCGGCTTCCGTCCGTTCGTCCACCGCCTTGCCACCGCGGCCGGGCTGTCGGGGTTCGTGGGCAACGACGGCGACGGTGTCTTCGCGGAGCTCGAGGGCGACCCGGTCGCCGTCGACGCCGTGGTGGCGCGCATCGTCGCGAGCCCGCCGCCGCTCGCCCACATCGACGCCGTCACCGCGCACGCGGTCGAACCCACCGGGTCCGCCGGCTTCGAGATCGTCGCCAGCCGGGCCAGCTCCGGCGCGGCGACCTTCGTCTCGCCCGACCTCGATGTGTGCGAGGACTGTCGCCGGGAGCTCTTCGACCCGGCCGACCGGCGGTTCCGCTACCCGTTCATCAACTGCACGAACTGCGGTCCCCGCTTCACGATCACCCTCGCCACGCCGTACGACCGTCCCGCCACCACGATGGCGCGCTTCACCATGTGCCAACGCTGCCAGGCCGAGTACGACGACCCGACGGACCGACGCTTCCACGCCCAACCGAACGCGTGCCCCGAGTGCGGTCCGCGGGTGTGGATCGAGTCCGACGGCGACCAGGTCGGCGACCGGATCGCCGACCCCGTCGCTGCCGCCCGAGCGCTGGTGGCCGGCGGCGGCATCGTGGCGGTCAAGGGCGTCGGCGGCTTCCACCTTGCCTGCAATGCCCGCAACGACGAGGCGGTCTCCGAGCTCAGGGCCCGCAAGAACCGGATCGAGAAGCCGTTCGCCGTGATGGTGGCCGACCTCGCCACCGCGCGCAGCATCGTCCTTCTCTCCGACGCCGAGTCCGAGGTCCTGGCTTCCCGGCGGCGCCCGATCGTGCTGGCGGAAGCGCGCACCGACGTCAGCGCCGACATCGGCCTGTCTCCGGCGGTCGCCCCCGGCATGAAGCGGCTCGGCGTGATGCTGCCGTCCAGCCCGCTGCACCACCTGCTGGTCGAGCCGGGCGAGGTGTGGGTGATGACCTCGGGCAACATCAGCGCCGAGCCGATCGTCAAGGACAACGACGAGGCACGCCGGGTGCTGACCCACCTCGCGGACGCCCTCCTGCTGCACGACCGCGACATCCACGTGCCGTGCGACGACTCGGTCGTCCGCCTTCTCGGCGCCGAGGAGCTCCCGGTCCGCCGGTCCCGTGGCTACGCCCCGCTGCCGGTGCGGCTCGGCTTCGACACGCCCCCCACGCTCGCCGTCGGCGGGGAGCTCAAGGCCACCTTCTGCCTCGCGGCGGGGCGCGACGCGTTCATGAGCCAGCACATCGGCGACATGGAGAACCTCGAGACGCTCGCCGCGTTCACGGCCGCCGTCGACCACATGCAGACGCTGTTCCGGATCCACCCCGAGGTACTGGTGGCGGACCTGCACCCCCGCTACCTCTCGGCGAGCTGGGCCGAGCGTGCCGCCGACGGGCGTCCGGTCGTCCGGGTGCAGCACCACCACGCGCACATCGCGTCCGTGCTGGCCGAGCACCGCCACGCCGGCCCCGTCATCGGCTTCTCGTTCGACGGGACCGGCTACGGCACCGACGGGACGATCTGGGGCGGCGAGGTCCTGGTGGGCGATCTCACCGGGTTCGAGCGGGTCGGGCACCTCGCCGCGGCCGCGCTGCCGGGAGGTGACGCCAGCGTGCGCCGCCCGTACCGGATGGCCCTGTCCCACCTGTATCGCGCCGGGCTGCCCTGGTCGGACGCGATCCCGGCCGTCGCGGCCACGCCGGCGGTGGAGCGCGCCGCGTTGCGGCATCAGCTCGAGACGGGACTCAACAGCGTGGACACGTCGAGCATGGGCCGCCTGTTCGACGCCGTCGCTTCGCTCGCCGGGGTGCGTCAGGTCGTCTCGTACGAGGGCCAGGCGGCGATGGAGCTCGAGGCGATCGTCGCCCCGGACGAAGACGGCGCGTACGCGTTCGGGATCGCCGACGGCGCGGTCGCCGACGGCGCCGCCATGACGGGATCGGTCATCGACCCCACCCCGGCTCTCCGTGGCGTGCTGGCGGACCTGGCGGCCGGCGTCGGGCCCGGAGTCATCGCCGCGCGGTTCCACCACGGCCTCGCGAGGACCGTGGCCGAGCTCGCCCGCCGGATCCGCCGCGAGACCGGCCTTGGGACTGTGGTCCTGAGCGGCGGCGTGTTCCAGAACGCCATACTGACGGAGGAGGTCACAGGACGGCTCGCGGCGGACGGAATGACGGTCCTGCGGCACCGGATCGTGCCACCCAACGATGGCGGCCTAGCCTTGGGCCAGCTGGCCCTGGCCCGCCACCGAACGAAGTGAGGGCGACATGTGTCTTGGCATCCCCGGCAAGGTGATCGAGATCTATGAGCGCGACGGCGCGCACATGGGCAAGGCCGACTTCGACGGCATCGTCAAGGAGATCTGCCTCGAGTACCTGCCCGAGATCGAGGTGGGCGACTACGCCATCGTGCACGTCGGCTTCGCCATCACGCGGCTCGACGAGGAGTCCGCGATGGAGACCCTCGTGCTGATGAAGCAGATGGGAGTGCTCAAGCTCGAGCTCGACCCCGACGCCGCCCTCGCGGCCGAGGCCAGGATCGCGCTCGACGGTGAGCACCGATGAAGTACCTGGACGAGTTCCGCGACCCCGAGCTGGCCCGGACGCTCCTGGACCAGATCGAGGCGACCGTCACGCGCCACTGGGTGATGATGGAGGTCTGCGGCGGCCAGACCCACTCGATCATCCGGAACGGCATCGACAAGCTGCTCCCCCCCGAGGTCGAGCTGGTCCACGGTCCCGGCTGCCCGGTCTGCGTGACGCCGCTCGACACCATCGACAAGGCGCTCGCGATCGCCTCCCAACCCGGCGTGATCTTCTGCTCGTTCGGCGACATGCTCCGCGTCCCCGGCTCGGACCGGGACCTGTTCCGGGTCAAGAGCGAGGGCGGCGACGTGCGGGTCGTGTACTCGCCGCTCGACGCGTTCCGGATCGCCCAGCAGAACCCGGACCGCCAGGTGGTCTTCTTCGGCATCGGCTTCGAGACGACGGCGCCTGCCAACGCGATGGCCGTCCACATGGCCAAGACGCACGGCCTGACGAACTTCTCGATGCTCGTGTCCCACGTGCTGGTCCCGCCGGCGATCGAGGCGATCTGCTCGTCGCCCACCAACCGGGTCCAGGCGTTCCTCGCGGCCGGGCACGTCTGCTCGGTGATGGGTTATGCGGACTACGCGCCGCTCGCGGAGAAGTACCACGTCCCGATCGTGGTCACCGGGTTCGAGCCGCTCGACATCCTCGAGGGCATCCGCAAGACGGTTCTGCAGCTCGAGGCGGGCCGGGCCGAGGTCGAGAACGCGTACCCGCGGGCCGTGCAGCGCGACGGCAACCCGGACGCCCGCCGGATGCTCGCCGACGTCTTCTCGGTGACCGACCGGAACTGGCGCGGAATCGGCATGATCCCCGGCTCGGGCTGGGAGCTGTCCGAGAAGTACCGCGACTTCGATGCCGCGTACCGGTTCACGGTCACCGGCATCGTCACCAAGGAGTCCGAGATCTGCCGCAGCGGCGAAGTCCTGCAGGGCCTGATCAAGCCCAACCAGTGCGAGGCCTTCGGGACGCTGTGCACCCCCCGCAAGCCGCTCGGCGCCACCATGGTGTCGACCGAGGGCGCGTGCGCCGCGTACTACAACTACGGCCGCTTCACCGAGTCCGAGGGAGCGCCGCGATGACGATCGACCTGAGCGGCTGGTCGTGCCCGCTGCCGCTGCGCGACGAGCCGAACATCATGCTGGGCCACGGTGGCGGCGGCAAGATGTCCGCCGAGCTGGTCGAGCACCTGTTCCTGCCGGCCTTCGACAACGCCGCCCTGCGCAGCCTCGGCGACGGCGCAGTGGTGGCCGGCGCGTCGCGGCTCTCGATCTCGACCGACTCGTTCGTGGTCCATCCCCGCTTCTTCCCTGGCGGCGACATCGGCGAGCTCGCCGTCAACGGCACCGTCAACGACGTCGCGATGTGTGGGGCAGTTCCTCGTTACATCGCGGTCGCGTTCATCCTCGAAGAGGGCCTCCCGATGCAGGAGCTCGGCGTGATCGTCGACTCCATGGCCCGTGCCGCGAAGGCCGCCGGGGTGGCACTCGTCACCGGCGACACCAAGGTGGTCGACCGGGGCCACGGAGACGGGATCTTCATCACCACCACCGGCGTCGGGGTGCTCGGCGACGACGTCGAGATCGGTCCGGACCGGGCCCGGCCGGGCGACGCGGTGCTGGTCAGCGGGACCATCGGCGACCACGGCATGGCGATCATGAGCGTGCGCGAGGGCCTCGACTTCGAGTCCACGATCAAGTCCGACACGGCGCCGCTGAACCACATGATCGCCACTCTGCTCGAGGCCGGGGTCGAGGTGCACACGCTGCGTGACCCCACCCGCGGCGGGCTGGCCGCCACCTTGACCGAGATCGCGGTGGCGTCGGGCGTCGGCGTCTTGATCGACGAGCGCAGCGTCCCGATCGACCGGGTGGTCCAGTCGGCGTGCGAGATGCTCGGGATGGACCCGTTCCACGTGGCCAATGAGGGCAAGCTGGTGGCGTTCGTGGCGGCCGAGGATGCCGAGCGCGCGCTCGCGGTGATGCGCGGGTTCGAGATCGGCACCCGAGCAGCGATCATCGGCGAGGTAGTGGCCGGCCACCCGGGCATGGTGGTGGCGAAGACCGCGATCGGCTCGACGCGGGTCATCGACACCCAGATCGGCGAGCAGCTGCCGCGGATCTGCTGACCGGCTGCGGCGCCTCCCGGACGCCAGGACGCCCGGAACGGGCCTTCATCGCCCGTCGAGCCTCGTCGTGAGCCAGGTCGTGCGCCCCTCGTCGTGAGCGTGGTCGTGCGCCCCGCTACCCGCTAGGTCGTCACTTTGGTGCTGGATCGTCAGTTCGAAGTGACGATCCAGCACCAAAGTGACGACCTAGCGGGGTTTCACGACGCGGAGGTGCGTGCAGCCGTTGGTGGCCGGGCATCAGCCCCAGACGAGGCCCTGCGCGGGGTCTCCGAGGATGGCAGCGACGTCGGCCAGGACGCGTGAGCCCAGCTCGCCGTCGGCCAAGCGGTGGTCGAAGGAGAGCGCCAGCTGAGTCACCCAGCGCGACCGCACCTTGCCCTTGTGCACCCAGGGCTGCTGGCGGATCGCGCCGAACGCCAGGATCCCGGCCTCGCCGGGGTTCAGGATCGGGGTGCCGGTGTCGATCCCGAACACGCCCACGTTGGTGATCGTGATGGTGCCGTCGGACAGGTCAGCCGGGCTGGTCCGGCCCGTGCGCGCGGTCGCCGTGAGGTTCGCGATCTCGACCGCGAGCGTGTGCAGGCCGAGCCGGTGCGCGTCCTTGATGTTCGGCACCACGAGCCCGCGCGGAGTGGCCGCGGCGATGCCGAGGTTCACGTAGTGCTTGTAGACGATCTCCTGACGCTCGTCGTCCCAGCTCGCGTTGATCTCCGGGTGCCGCCGCACCGCGAGCACCAGTGCCTTCGCTGCGATCAGCAACGGCGTGACCCGCACGTCGGCGAACTCCTTGTCGTTGCGCAGCTTCTCGACCAGGCGCATCGTCCGGCTGACGTCGATGGTCTGGAAGACCGTCACGTGCGGCGCGCTGAACGCGCTGCTCACCACCGCCTCGGCGGTGCGCTTGCGCACGCTCTTCACCGGGACGCGGGTCTGGCGGCCGTCGGCCGAGACGGTGCCGGTGTCCAGCCACGGCATCTCGTCGCCGGGGTACGTGGCGAGCACCGCGGCGGCTGACCGCTCGACGTGCGCGAGCACGTCCTCACGGGTCACGATCCCGCCCGGGCCGGTCGGCGTGACGCTCGACAGATCGATGTTCAGGTCCCGGGCGAGCTTGCGCACCGGCGGCTTGGCGAGGACGGGGTGCGTGTGTGCGGCCGGGGCGGGCGCCGCCAGTGCGGCTGAGGCCGACGGGGCGGTCGAAACCACGGGCAGGTCCGCACCGATCGGCGTCATGCCGACCCGCGGACGACGCGCCGATCCGGCGGCGCTCACGCCATAGCCGACCAGCACCGCGCCGCTGCCGGCCGCTCCGGCCGCGCCGGCTCCGGCCGCTGCTGCGGCGTCGTCGGCCACGCCGCCCTCGATACCCGAGCCGGCCAGCCCGGCATGGTTCGCAGCCTCGAGGTCGCCGATCGGGACCGATGTTCGCGGCGTCTCCTCGGCTGGCGGCCGCGGGACGGCCTGCCCCAGGGCGGCGGCCGCGACCTCGGTGACCGCGAGCGCCTCGACGAGCTGGTCCGGCGCACCGTCCGGGTCCACGTCGATGACGACGATCGGGGCGCCCACCTCGACGACCTGCCCGATGTCGGCCAGCAGCTCGGTCACCACACCCGCGAACGGGCACGGCAGCTCGACCAGCGACTTGGCCGTCTCGATCTCGAGCAACGGCTGGTTGACCTCGACCCGGTCCCCGACGGACACGTGCCAGACGACGACCTCGGCCTCGGTCAGACCCTCGCCGGCATCGGGCATCTTGAACTTCTCGAACACGGGCACGGGCGTTCCTCTCTCGGTGCGCGATCCCTCAGTACGACAGCGCGCGGTCGACGGCGTCCAGCACCCGGTCGAGACCGGGCAGGTAGTCGTGCTCCAGTTTGGACACCGGGTACGGAACATGGAAGCCACCGACGCGCAGCACCGGGGCCTCGAGGTGGAAGAAGCAGGCCTCGGTGATCCGGGCCGCGATCTCCGCACCGGCCCCGAAGAACACCGGGGCCTCGTGCACGACGACGCAGTGACCGGTCCGGCGCACCGACTCGGCCAGCGTTGCGGTGTCCAGCGGGGACAGCGAGCGCAGGTCCACGACCTCGATGCTGGTGCCCTCGGCTGCCGCAGCCTCGGCAACCTTGAGAGCGGTGGCGACGGTCGGGCCGTAGGCCACGATGGTCAGATCGGTGCCGGCCCGCGCGATCCGCGCGACGCCCAACCCCTCCGGCGCCCCCGCGGCTGCGTCGAGGTCGACCTCGCCCTTGTCCCAGTACCGGCCCTTCGGCTCGAAGAACAGCACCGGGTCCGGTGAAGCGATCGCCTGCTGGATCATCGCGAATCCGTCGGCCGGCGTCGCCGGGCTGACCACGCGAAGCCCTGGGGTGTGCGCGAAGAGCGCCTCGGGCGACTCGCTGTGGTGCTCGATCGCGCCGATCCCGCCGCCGTACGGCACCCGGATCACGACCGGCAGGTTGATCCGGCCCTGCGAGCGGTAGTGCATCTTGGCCAGCTGGGTGGTGATCTGGTCGAAGGCCGGGAAGATGAAGCCGTCGAACTGGATCTCGCAGACCGGCCGGTAGCCACGCATCGCGAGACCGATCGCGGTCCCGACGATGCCGGCCTCGGCCAGCGGGGTGTCCACCACCCGCTCGCCGCCGAAGTCCTTGTGCAGCCCGTCGGTGACCCGGAACACGCCACCGAGCGCACCGATGTCCTCGCCCATCAGCAGGACCTTCGGGTCGTTCTCGAGCGCGCGGCGCAGCCCGGCGTTGATGGCGCCGGCCAGCGTGAGCGTGGTCATCAGTGACCTCCCGCAGTCGCCGAGACATCGACGAAGGTGCGCTGGTACGCCTCGAACCAGGCGCGCTCGTCGTCAACGATCGCGTGCGGCCCGGCGTACACGTTGCGGAACATGAAGTCTGAGCTCGGCCGCTCGAAGCTCCGCACGGTGGTGCGGATGTGCTCCCCGAAGGCGGTGGCCTCCTCGTCGAGCTCCGCCAACCAGGCGTCGTCGACGGCGTCCTCCGCCTTCATCAAGGCCAGCAACCGGTCGATCGGGTCACGATCGCGCCAGTACTGCTCCTCGGCGGCCGAGCGGTACCGCGTCGGGTCGTCCGACGTGGTGTGGGCACCCATCCGGTAGGTGAATGCCTCGATGAAGGTCGGCCCGCCGCCCGACCGGGCGCGCTCGAGCGCCTCGCTCGTCACGGCGTAGCACGCGAGCACGTCGTTGCCGTCGACCCGCAGGCTCGGGATGCCGAAGCCCTGGCCGCGCCGGTACAGGGGTACCCGCGACTGTCGCGACGTCGGCTCGGAGATCGCCCACTGGTTGTTCTGGCAGAAGAAGACGACGGGCGCGTTGTTGACCGCGGCGAACACGAGGGCCTCGTTCGTGTCGCCCTGCGACGTCGCACCGTCGCCGAAGTAGACCATCGTGGCGGCGTCGCGCTGCGGGTCGCCGGTGCCGACGACGCCGTCGCGCTGCATGCCCATCGCATAGCCGGTCGCGTGCAGGGTGTGCGAGCCGATCACCAGCGTGTACAGGTGGAAGTTGTGGTCCTTCGGGTCCCAGCCGCCGTGGTCGATGCCGCGGAACTGGCGCAGGATCTTGGTCAGCTCGAGGCCGCGCACGAACGCGACGCCGTGCTCGCGGTAGGCCGGGAAGATCATGTCCTGCGGGGACGCCGCGCGGCCGGAGCCGACCTGCGCGGCCTCTTGCCCGAGGCTCTGCGCCCACAGGCCGAGCTCACCCTGGCGCTGCAGCGCGGTGGCCTCGGTGTCGAAGCGGCGGGTCAGCAGCATGTCGCGGTACATCCCGCGCAGGGCCGTGGCGTCGAGGTGCGCGATCCGCGGGGAGTAGTCGGGGCGGTCGACCCGCTGTCCCGTGGGGGTCAGCAGCTGGATCAGGTCGACGTCGTCGGGCGAGGTGCTCTGGCTCACGGGACACTCCTTCGCATCCGGCTGCGCTGTTGGGGTTCCTCGTAACCTACGACAGCGTAGGCTACGCCACCGTAGGTTGCAACGCTCGGCGCGGTCAGCGCCAGTGCGGTCAGCGCCAACCTGCCGCGAGCTCGAGGAACAGATCGTTCGCCGAGACCACACCGATCGTGACCCGCATCCCGTCGCCCGCGAACGGCCGAACGATGACGCCGGCGGCCTCGGCCTCCTGGGCCCGCGCGACCGTCTCCGCACCGAGCGGCAGCCAGACGAAGTTCGCCTGCGACTCCGGCAGGGCCCAGCCCTGCGCCCGGAGCGCGGCGACCACGCGGTCCCGCTCGGCCACGATCCAGTCCACCCGCTCGAGCGCCTCGTCGTCCTCCTCGAGGGCGGCGAGCGCCGCGCGCTGGGCGACGTTCGAGACACCGAACGGGGTGGACGCGATGCGCAGCGCATTCGCCAACCGCTCCTCCGCGACGGCGTAACCGACCCGCAGGCCGGCCAGTCCGTAGGCCTTGGAGAAGGTCCGGAGCACGACGACGTTGGGCCGGGCCGCCGCGA
>JADGOR010000138.1 GCA_017882855.1 Cellulomonas sp.
CGCAAGCGCGAGGACTTCTTCCGCAAGACGGTCAAGGGGCTCGGCGGCTCGACCGAGTCGGCCAACTGGGCCTACGGCGATACGGACATCTTCATCATCACCGACTTCCCGGAGGCGGAGGCCGCCACGAGCCTCGCGCTCGCGCTCGCGCTGACGGGCTCATTCCGGGTGACGACGACGCCGCTCCTGACCGCCAAGGACATGGACGCTGGCGCGAAGCGGATGCCCTCCTACCGAGCGCCGGGTACCTGAACCTGGCGGGCCCCATTCTCGCCGCCCGGGCCGCAGTGCGACCGGACCGTCCGGTCGGGTCAGGGCGGTGCCCGTCGACCCGAGGTCAGCGCACGCCGTCGACGTTCAGCACGCCACCCCTGTCGGCGGCCGCCACGCCACTCTCCCTCGACGGCGGGGTTCGCCGTGCAAGTCCTCGCGTGCCGACGCGGCTGCTCAGCGAGCGGGTTCGCTCGATGCCAGGGTCGCGACGGCCGCGTTGATCGCGGCGACAGTCTCATCGGGGTTCGCGACCTCCACGATGAGTGCGGCGTAGTGCTCGTGGTCGAGTTCGATCTTCACCGCACGCTCGGGGTGGTGGACGTCCAGGAACCACCACCGCCCGTCGAAGAACGTGCCCGCTGCGACGACGCCCGGGAGTGAGGTGCCCCCAAGGCGTAGCCCATGCCGCTCGCGGAGGGCGTCCGGGTCTTGCGAGGCGCCCCGGACATGGGCAAGGGGCACATCCACGCTGCTCCTGAGGGCGAGCACCTTGTCGAACCCCTCGACCACCACACGCAGGTGACCGTTCGTGATCTCGATCTCGGTCATGGTGCTCCTCGTCCCTCGCGGTGGTTTGGCGGCGATGTCTCGTCGACTCTAGCGCCGAGGGTTGAGGATCATGCGGGTCGGGCACGAGGAGCGATGAGGTGGCGGGCGAACACATGCCATGCGCGCCGGTGGCAGGCATCTCGAGGCGCTGCTCGTGCCGACGCATGGCAGCCGCGTGGACCGGGAGCATCGCGTCGACCGGGAGCATCGCGTCGACGGTCGGATCCACACTTAGTCAAGGCTCTTGACAATGATGCTAGGCTCCCTTTGTCCAATGCATGGACAATGTCTCCTACGGAGAGCGCCGCCGTGGAACGTCCGGCCAGGGCGACCAACCGCGAGACCCGCGAGCACAACGAGCGCCTGGTGCTCGCGACGATCTATGACCGCAGCCCGATCAGCCGAGCCGGCGTCGCCCGGCTCACGGGGCTGACGCGCACCTCGGTCTCCGATGTCGTCGAGGGGCTGCTCGCGTCGGGTATGTGCCGGGAGATCGGCCACGGACCGTCGACCGGGGGCAAGGCGCCCATCCTGATCGAGGTCCCCGGTGACGCTCGGCTGCTCGTAGGCGTGGACCTCGGCGACCAGGCCTTCACCGCTGCGATCGTCAACCTGCGCGGCTCGATCTTGCAGCGCGTGGACGTCCCGTCGGAGAACGCAGATGGCGACGAGGCCCTGCGCCTCGCAGTAGACGTCATCGAGCGGGTGATGGGCCTGGCGGGAGGGCCTGCCCTTGGGGTCGGGATCGGCGTGCCCGGCCTCATCGACGCCCGGGCCGGCATGATCATCCAGTCCGTGGCCCGCGACTGGCGGATGCTGGCGTTGGGACGGATCCTCGAGGACCATCTCGGTCTGCCGGTCTACTTGGCAAACGATTGCCAGGCAGCCGTCCTGGCCGAGCATGTCTTCGGCGCGACCCGCGGTCCCAACCTGATCATGGTCAAGGCCGGACGAGGGATCGGGGCGGGCTTCGTGATCAATGGGGAGCCCTTCCTCGGTGACGGTTACGGGGCCGGCGAGATCGGCCACACGGTCGTGGACCCGTGTGGGCGCACGTGCCGCTGCGGCCGACGCGGCTGTCTCGAGACCGTTGCGAGCGTGCCTGCGGTCCTCGGCGATCTATCTGACCGGATCGGTCGTCCGGTCTCGCTCGGGGAGGCGCTGGATCGACACCAGCGTCGCGAGCCGCTCGCCCTCGAGGTCGTTCGACGGGCAGGGGAGCAGCTCGGCTCGGCGCTGGGCGGTCTGGTCGACGCGCTGCACGTGCGCCGATTCGTGCTCGCCGGGGCCATGGCGGCGTTCGGCGAACCCTGGATGGAGGCTGTGGCCTCGGCGGCCTCCGACCGGGCCCTCAGTGCACTCGCCGCCGATACGACGTTCGAGCTGGGCGGAGTCGAGGACGTGGTGGTCCTCGGCGCCTCGGCCCTCTTGATGACCCGCGAGCTGGGGCTCACACTCCATCCGCACGGCTTGCCTGAGCGAGAGGGGGTGGGCGAGCGATAACTCACACGGCTTGATGGGGGTCGGATAATCACGGCCGGACCCAGCGGAGCCGCTCGTCACCCAACTTTCGTGGCAGTTCACAGGAGGAGGAACTCGTGGCAAGGAGTCTACGGACAACGTCCGCTCTGGCAGTCGTCGTGGCGATGCTGGTTGGCGCATGCGGAAGCAGCGCGTCGCCGGCACCGGCCGCGTCCGCCGCGGCGAGCGCAGCGGCGGCGAGCGCAGCGGCTTCGGCCGCGGCGAGCGCGTCTGCCGCGCCGAGCGCAGCGGCTTCGGCGGCGCCATCGGCAGCGGTGCCGACGGTCCCGACGGGCTACACCGAGCTCGACAAGGCACTCGGCGCAGACCAGCCGTTCAAGGGCAAGACGGTTTCGATCCAGACCCAGTGGGTCGGCGGTGAGGGCACCAACTTTGCCGCCTCGGTCGCCGACTTTGCGACGGCGACGGGCATCAAGATCCAGATCGACAGCATCGGCTCGAGCCACGAGACCGTGCTGAAGACGCGCATCGACGGTGGAAGCCCGCCGGACCTGGCCATGCTCGCTCAGCCCACGCCCGTCCTGAGCTACGCCGCCGCAGGCAAGGTCATCGACGTGGCGACGTTCATGGATCCCAAGAAGCTCAGCACCGAGCATCCGGCCACGATCGGCCTGGTCACGCAGGGCGCGCACATCTGGGGCATCCCGTACAAGGCCGATGTGAAGTCGACCATCTGGTACCCGATCAAGGCCTTCGCGGCCAAGGGTTACACGATCCCCACGACGTGGGACGAGCTGATCGCCCTGTCCGACAAGATCGTCGCCGATGGCTCCAACCCGTGGTGCGTAAGCGCGGGCGGCCCTGGCGACGCGACCGGCTGGCAGCTCACCGACTGGGTCGAGGAAGTGGTCCTCAAGACCAAGGGCCTCGCCTACTACAACGATTGGATCAGCCACAAGGTCACGTTCGAGGACCCCGGCATCAAGGACGCCTTCGCCAAGGTTGGCAAGATCCTCTTCACGCCCAACTACGTCTTCGGCGGCAACACTGCGATCGTCAACACCGACCAGAAGACGGCGATGGATCCGATGTTCAACGGCGACCTGGCAAGTCCGAAGTGCTGGATGCAGAAGATCCCGACCTGGTACGGCCCGGACTTCTTCCCGGATCAGCGGGCCAGCAGCCAGCCGTCCAAGTACATCCTGGGTACTGACGTCGGGATCTTCCCGTTCCCGACCATCGACCCGGCCCAGAAGAATGTCGAGGGCTCGGCCGACACGCTCATGGTGCTCGTCGACAGGCCCGAAGTTCGCGCCGTTGCCGAGTTCCTTGCCACGCCGTCGGGCATCCAGAACTGGATCCGCGCCGGCAGCGCCATCTCCGCCAACTCGACCACCCCTGCCGACTGGTATGCCGGCGCCTACAAGCTCAAGGTCGCTGCGGACATCGCGAACACGGCCGCAGGTATCGGCTTCGACGCTTCCGACCTCATGCCCGGCAAGGTCGGCGCCGGAACCTTCTGGACCCAGACGGTCCAGTGGGCCAACAACGGTGGCACCAATACCGATGCCGTTCTGAAGGCCATCGACGACAGCTGGCCCGCCCAGTAACGATCTGATGGCTTGCGGGGCGCGTCACCTCACGGTGGGCGCCCCGCGACTTTTTCTGCAGGAGCGGATATGGCGGTAGCGCGCACCGAGAATCCCGGACTGTCGCGATATGTCCTTCCCATTGCCGGCCTGATCGGCCTCGGCCTGTGCGGCGCCGGCATCCTCGTCCTGCTCGACCGGCAGGGCGGGCCGCACCTCCTTGCCTCCATCTACGATCTGCTGGGCAACAGTGCGGGCGCGACCGACCTG
>JADGOR010000139.1 GCA_017882855.1 Cellulomonas sp.
GTTCAAGGTGCCGACCCCCGAGGAGCGCAAGCACGACTTCCTCTGGCGGATCACCAACGCCCTGCCCGACAAGGGCATGATCGGCATCTTCGACCGCAGCCACTACGAGGACGTGCTGGTCGTACGTGTCGAGAGCCTGGTTCCCGAGGACGTGTGGGGCGCGCGCTATGAGCAGATCAACGACTGGGAGGCGAAGGTCGCGGACTCGGGCACCCGGATCATCAAGTGCTTCCTCCACATCTCGCCCGAGGAGCAGAAGGCCCGCCTCGCCGCACGCCTGGCGGACCCATCCAAGTACTGGAAGTACAACCCGGGCGACATCGACGTTCGGGCGAAGTGGGATGAGTACCGACAGGCGTACGAGGCCGCCCTGTCGAAGTGCTCCACCGACGTGGCGCCGTGGTACGTGATCCCCTCGGATCGCAAGTGGTACCGGAACTGGGCCGTGGCCACGCTGTTGCACGAGACGCTGCTGTCGATCGACCCTGCTTGGCCGCCGGCCACGTTCGACGTGGCGACAGAGAAGGCTCGGGTTGCCGGCTTGTAGGAGCCGTCAGGCAGTTGCGGATTCGACGAGCTCGCCCTCGAACTCGAGCAGGCCCATCGCCGCGTACGCGTAGCGGGCCAGCACCAGATCGATGAGCTCACGGTGCGCGCCGACAGGCGCAGCCACCACGAGTGCCCCCGCACGACGGGCCTGAGCCGACTGCTCCTCGTAGGCGTGGTCGGCGGCGAGGAACAACGACCCGACCGCGATGTGGCGACGACCCTGGCTGCGGAGCATGCCCACGGCTTGGGCGGCGCTCGGGCCGCTGCCGTCGCAGCATGCCGCGACCACAGGGACGCGGTGGTGGGCGGCCCACTGCCGAGCGCGACGTGCGAGCAGGGCGGCGCCGCGGACGTCACCGCCGCCTTCAGTGCTCAGCACGAGTCCGTCCACTTCGAGCACGCGGGCCTGCGCCAGCGCCGCGCGGAGACGGAGGTCGACGACGGTGAGCAGGCTGCCGGCCGGGCCGACCGGCTCGCTGACCGAGAAGCGGGCTTCCGGGTGGGTCGCGCGAACGCGTGAGACGAGAACGTCGACGTCGTCGTAGTTGCTCGATGCCCGGGTCAGGCAGAGGGGGACGAACACGATCTCGTCATGCCCGCGCGTGATCAGCTGAGAGACGACCTGGGGTCCCGTGGGCGGGCAGTGGCCGAGGAACGCGGTGTTGACCGAGAGCTCGGGGCGCAGTGTCTGTACTTCCCGACGAAGCTCATGGGCGACTTGGGTGACCTTGGGGTCAGAACTTCCCGGAGAAAGAAGAACGAGGGCAGGTGCTGGCATGCAGGGGACCCCACCTTTCAAAACGTTTTCTGTGGCGGCCCCATTGCCGTTCGGGAGAAGGCCTCCCGTGCCCGTCTCGTCAAACGAGATCGAGCCAGCGGTGTGGTCATCGGTCGTGCTATGACCACCGCTAAGCAGAACACTGGTATCCCGGACCAGCAATTGGCAAGCATGTTGTCCGCGGGTCGGGACGCGATCTCACGATACGGACGCAGTGTGGCCCTTAGTGGGCAAATAGGGGGCTGGCCCTAGAGATCGTTGCCGGCGTAGCTCAGGTTGAAGCTCTTGTTGGCGAGGGGAAAGTCGGGAACGATCGTGTCCGCCAGCGCCTGCGGGAGGGCCGGCCAGTTGAACCACGACGGATCCACGACTTTGAGCCGTGTCACCACCCCGTTCGACACCTCAACCCGATGGCAGAGCGCACCCCGCCACGCTTCGACGACACCGAAACCGGATCCGCTGCCGTCCGGCACCTCGGCGAGGTCGCCGCACCCGCCCGCGAGGCGTTGCGACAAGTCGGCGAGCACCGCTGCCGACACCTCCAGCTCGCCCACGCGAACCATGAAGCGGTCCCACACATCGCCGCCAGGCTGGGTGACGACGCGGAACGACGGTCCGAGGTCGACGAACGGGTGATCGGCGCGGGCGTCGGTCGGAACGCCCGAGGCACGGGCGACGTAACCCAGCACGCCCATGTGGCGTACCTGGTCACTGCGCAGCACGGCCGTACCGTGGAGCCGGTCTGCGACGACCGAGTGAGACATGGCCATGTGTGCGAGCTCGAGCGCTTCTCGCGCGACGCCGCTCACGAGCTCCACATCGATCGGACGAAGCAACCGGGCACCACCGACGGCGACCGCTCCCCGTAGCAGCCGATGGCCGGTGACCTCCTCGTGGTGGCGCAACAGCTGCTCGCGAAGCCGAGCGGTGTGGGCAGCGATGATGCTGAACGCGACGTCGTTGATGATGGCGCCCAGGTCGGCGACATGGTTGTAGATGCGTTCGCACTCGAGCAGCTGGGCGCGGATGAGCGTGGCGTCGTCCGAGACGGTGATGCCGAGCGCCTCCTCGACGGCCATGGCGTACGCGAGGGAGTGGCCGATCGCGGTGTCGCCGGAGATCCTCTCGGTGATCGCGAGCACGTCGTCGAGGCTTCGTTGCTCGGCGTGCTTCTCGATGCCGCGATGGACGAACCAGAGGCGGGCCTTCATCCGCAGGATGGTCTCGCCGACGACCGAGAACCGGAAGTGCCCCGGTTCGATGAGTCCGGCATGGACCGGGCCGACCGGGATCTCGTACACGCCGTCGCCCTCGACCTGCAGGAAGGGGTACGACGCGGGCGTGTCGACGACGGGCATGGGTCCGGCGCCTGAGCGCATCGGGTGGTACCCGGTGGGCCAGTGCGCATGGCGCACCAGGCGGTGAGGGAGAGGGTGGTCCTGGGCCCGGATGCCGTACAGGTCGCGGATCTCGCGCTCGAACCGGCCGGCCGGGTAGCAGATGGAAGCCAGGCTCGGCAGCCAGGCGTCGTCCCGGGTCATGGTCAAGGTCACCTCGACGCGATCGCCACCCAGGAACACGTAGACGACCCGGAATTCGTCCGGCTCCTCGTGGGCGGCCACCAGCGCGAGGCGCTTCCCCCCGTCGATGAGGGTGCCGACAATCACCGCGAGCTCGTCACGGGTGGCGGTGAGGTGGTAGGTCATCGCAGCACTCCCAACGCTGTGGCGGCGGCTCCGAGGACGGGGACGAGAGCCAGGGCCAAGAAGCTCACGACCGCGGCTGAGACCAGTGCGATCGCCACGGGTGCGGTACGGAATCGGCTCGGTGGATCGTCGACCAGCGCGTGATCTCCCGACACCGGCTGGGGGTCAGGCGCCCCCATCGCCATGCGGAGGACCTGCCGCGCGATGCCGATGAACACGACGAGCAACAGGAGTGCGGCTCCGGCCGCGGCCCACCACAACCCGGCCTGGGTAAGCGCGACGAGGATCGCCACCTCGGTGAAGAAGGTCACGAAGGGCGGGAAGCCGAGCAGGGCGGCCGATCCGGCGAGCCATGGCCAGCCGAGGTCCGGCCGACGTCTGAGCAGACCCGTGACGTCCGCGATCCGTGAGCTGCCGGTGATGTTCACCAGCCGCCCGGCGACGACGAACATCGCGGCCTTCACCACACCATGCCCGAGCATATGGAGCAGCGCGGCGATGAGGCCCAGTGACGTTCCTGAGCCCACGCCGAGCGCGATGATGCCCATGTGCTCGATGGATGAGTAGGCGAGAAGCCGCTTGTAGTCGCGCTGCGTGAGGGTGAGCAGGGCGGCAACGGCCAGCGAGAGCAAGCCGAACGTGATCAGCAACCCGTGGACCAGTCCGACCCCGATGTGGGCAGCACCGACCGCCTGGATCCGGAGGATCGCGTACATCGCCACAGAGAGCAGCACCCCGGACATCAGGCCGGAGACCGGTGCCGGCGCTTGCGAGTGCGCATCGGGGAGCCACGAATGCATCGGCGCGAGGCCGGCCTTGGTGGCGAAGCCGAGGACGGCCAATGCCACGCCGGCGCGCGCCAGCGCGGGGGAGAGCGCGGGACCACTGGTGGTCAGTGCGATCCACGACAGCGTCGGGGAGCCTCCGGTGCGGCTGGACGCGTAGATGAGCACGATCCCGAAGAAGGCGATCGCGACACCCACGGACCCGAGCACCACGTACTTCCAGGCGGCTTCGGTCGACCCGCGGGTCCCGGCGTGGCCGACGAGGAATGCCGTCGC
>JADGOR010000140.1 GCA_017882855.1 Cellulomonas sp.
CATGCGGGGTGCCGCCACGCGGCCGATCGTGTCAGGGGTCACGGCGAGCATGCCACGCAGTGTCGCATAGGGCCCGTCCCTGCGCCGACCCTGCGACGAGCGATGCTCAGGCCGTGACCGACGGGCGTCCCCCGCAGGTGCCGTCGGCCCTGGGCGCGACGCAGCCCGCGAAGTGGCCCGCCTCGAGCTCCGCCAGGCCCGACCCCGCCGGGCCGGCGAGACTCCCACCGGTCGCGCCGTCGGGCAGCGCCCCGTGGTAGCGGCACGGCTCGGTCGGCGCGGGCGTCCAGCCCGATCCGGCCCGGACCCCGGCGTCGATCTGTCCCCACTTCTCGTGGAGCCGGGGGACGGACGCGATGAGCATCCGCGTGTAGGGGTGGATCGGATGCCCGAAGACGGCCGCCGTGGTACCCATCTCCACGATCCGTCCCCGACGCAGGATCACGGTGCGTTCGCTGATGTAATTGCCGAGCGAGAGGTCGTGGGTGATGAACAGGATCCCGAGGCCGCGCGCCTTGAGATCGCCGAGCAGGTTCAGCACGTCGATCCGGGTCGACGCGTCGAGCATGCTGATGATCTCGTCGGCAACGAGGTATCGCGTGTCGAGCAGCAGCGCCCGTGCGATGAGGAGGCGCTGCAGCTGCCCGCCGCTCAGCTGATGCGGGTACTTGTGGAGGACCTGGGCGGGATCGAGGGTGACCGCCTCCAGCGCGTCCTCCAGCCGGCGCTGCCAGTCGGCGGCCGACGCCGATCCGAAGTAGACGCCCCGGATCAGGCCGAAGACGTGGTCCGCCTTGAAGATCGGGTTGAACGAGCTGAACGGGTCCTGGAACACGCCCTGGACGGTCTGGTAGTACGAGCGCAGGCCGGGCCCACGGAGCGTCGCGATGTCGGTCCCATCGTGGGTGATCGTGCCGCCGTTCACGGACAGCAGCCGCAGGATCATCTTGCCGATCGTGGATTTGCCGCTCCCGCTCTCGCCGATCAGCGAGATCACCTCGCCGGGCTGGAGCGAGAAGCTCACGTCGCGGACAGCCGGGAGATCGGTCCCGCCGAAGAGGCCAACCTTGTAGGTCTTGGAGACCCGCTCGAGCGTCAGCATCAGGAGGCCATCCAGCAGGCCACGGAGTGGCCCGGCTCGATCTCGACGAAGGGGGGCTCCTCCTCCGCACACCTCGCGATCGCGATGGGACAGCGATCCCGGAATCGGCAGCCGGTGGGCGGGTTCAGGAGTGGTGGCGGCGTCCCGGGGATGCCTGTCAGGCGCTGCTCCTCGAACCGCACGCCGATCTCCGGGAGCGAGGAGATCAGCAGGCGCGTATAGGGATGGCGTGGCCACGACATGATCACGTCGGTCGGGGCTTTCTCGGCCAGCTTGCCGGCGTACATGATCGCCAGCGTGTTCGAGATCTGGTACAGGATCGAGACGTCATGCGTGACCACGATCATGCTCTTGACGAAGCCCCGGTCGCGGAACTCGACAAGCGTCTGGGCGACCGCGCGCTGGCTCGACACGTCGAGGGCCGACGTGATCTCGTCGGCGATCAGCAGTGACGGGTTCAGGAGCGTCGAGAGGACCATCACCATCCGCTGCTTCATGCCGCCGGAGAGCTCGATCGGGTACCGGTCGAGGACGTCCCGGGCCAGGCCGACGAGCTCGAGGCGGCGTTCCAGCTCCTCGCGGATGTCGCGGAATCGCACCCCGCGCGTTGCCAGGAGCTCCCCCACCATCTTCCCGATCTTGCGTGTCGGGTTCAGGGCGCTCATGGCGTACTGGGGGATGATCGAGACCTCGGCGAACCGGAAATGATTCATCTCGTCCTGGTCGTCGATCGGGAGCGGGACCCCGTCGAGCGTGACCGTCCCGCCCACGTGGCGCATCCGCCCCTCCATCCGGATGAGGCTGTTGCCGAGGGTCGACTTGCCGCAGCCGGACTCGCCCGCGAGGCCCATGATCTCGCCGTCCGCGATGCCGAAGGTGACCCCGTCGAGGGCCTGGACGTCGCCGGCGAGCGTCCGGTAGTAGACGCGGAGGTCCGTTACCTGGAGGCTCACGTGTTCCTCAGCTTGGGGTTGAAGACCTCGTCGAGGCCCACGTTCGTGATGTAGAGCGCGCCCACGATGGCGGTGATCGCCACGCCGGGGGGGATGAACCACCACCACAGGCCGAGCTGGAGGGCGCTCCAGGCGACCGCGTCATACATCATCAGCCCAAGCGACGACCCGGTCGTCGGACCCAGCCCGATGAAGTCCAGCGTGGCGGCGATCAGGATCGCTCCCCCGAAGAGCAGGATGAAGGTCAGGAACAGGTACGAGCTCATGTTCGGCGCGATCTCGCCGAAGACGATCCGCATGCCGCGGACCCCGCTCATGCGGGCGAGGCTCACGAACTCCCGTGACCTCAGGGAGAAGGTCTGGGCGCGAATGGCCCGGGCGGCCCACGGCCACGACGTGAGGCCGATGAAGAGCGCCTCCACGACCACGCCGCGGGCCGACAGGTAGGCCGCCGCGACGAGGAGGAGGGCGAGGGTCGGGATCACGAGGACCACGTTCGTGATCATGTTCAGGACCTCGTCGACCCAGCCACCCCGATATCCGGCCACGAAGCCGACGGTCATCCCGATGATCGCCGCGAGCCCCCCGCCGAGCGCGCCGACGAGGAACGTGGAGCCGAGGCTGTACACGAACTGGGCGAAGATGTCCTGCCCGAACGAGGTGGTCCCGAACCACCAGTCGGCGGACGGCGAGGCGCCCAGCGGCCCGATGAGCGCATCCGGATCGCCCGGCCGGATGATCGGGCCGATCACGGCGAGGACGACGAAGAACGCGATGATCGCCAGCCCGATGATCACCTTCTTCGTCCGCAGCGCGAAATACAGGATCTCGCCGCGGCGGCTCATCGGTCGTGGATCGGGGCGCCCGCCCACCGGGACCGCGCCGGGGACCGTCGGCACGCCCTGGGGGCCCTGCACGACGTCCGGGGTCTGCGCGCCCGCTGAGGGCGCTCCGGTCGTCATGCTTCTTCTCCGCTCATTGCGACGCGCACCCGCGGGTCGACGACCACGTAGGCGATGTCCACGATGAAGTTGGCGACGAGCACGCCGACGATGATGAACAGGAAGATGCCCTGGAGCAGGAAGAAGTCCTGGTTCTGGATCGAGGCCAGCAGCAGCTTGCCGAGCCCCGGGTAGGAGAACACGATCTCCGTCACGAGCGCGCCGGCAACGACCACGCCCAGGCTCAATGCCAGCCCGGTGATCTGCGGCAGCATCGCGTTCCGGAACGCGTATTTGCGGACGAGCCGGCTCGGCGCGCCGAGCGCCTCGAGGTAGCGCGAGTAGTCCGCCTCGAGCTCGTAGATGATCATGTTGCGCATCCCGATGGCCCAGCCGCCGAGCCCGACGAGGAAGAGCGAGGCGAAGGGCAGGACCCAGTGCGAGAAGAGGCTCCCGATGAACTTCCAGGTCAGAGTGGGCTCCAGCGAGTAGCTGTACCCGCCGGAGATCGGGAAGATGTTGAAGATGAAGCCGAGCACCCACGCAAGGACGATGGCGAGCCACATGTACGGCGTTGCGGTCAGCACGTAGCCGACCGGCAGGACCGTGTTGTCGAGCCACTTCCGGCGGGCGGCCCGCGCCCCGATCGTGTTCCCCACCCACCAGCTCAGCAGGACGGCAGGAATGAGCAGGGCCAGGGTGTACGGAACGGCGCTGAGGATCACGCTCGTCACGGGCCGGCCGGTCAGGTAGACGCTGCGGCCGAGGTCCCCGTGGAGCAGTGACGCCCAGAAGTTGAAGTATTGCTCCCAGATCGGGCGGTTCAGCCCGAACAGGTTGTTGTAGTACGTGACGAGCGCCTGCGATCCCTCAGGGCTGAGCCCGAACCCCGTCCGGCTGACCAGGCTCTGGACCGGGTCCCCGGGCATGAACCGCGGGATCAGCCAGTCGATCGTGGCCGCGATGAAGAACGTGGCCGCGTAGATGAGGAGCTTGCGCCCGAAGTAGCGTCGCAATGGGTGTCCCCTGGTCGCCCGCCGACGGGTCGGGCGTGGACGTCCCTCCCCCCGCAGCGCGGGGGGAGGGACG
>JADGOR010000005.1 GCA_017882855.1 Cellulomonas sp.
GTGCGCCTTCTCGACCTCGTCGAGCAGCAGCACGGAGTACGGCCGACGCCGCACCGCCTCGGTGAGCTGGCCACCTTCCTCGTAGCCGACGTAGCCGGGGGGCGCCCCGACGAGCCGCGCCACCGAGTGCCTCTCGGAGTACTCGGACATGTCGATCCGCACCATCGCGCGCTCGTCGTCGAACAGGAAGTCCGCGAGCGCCTTGGCGAGCTCGGTCTTCCCGACGCCGGTCGGACCGAGGAACAGGAACGAGCCGGTGGGGCGGTCCGGGTCCGCGATGCCCGCCCGCGCCCGGCGCACCGCGTCGGAGACCGCACGCACCGCGGTGCGCTGCCCGATCAGCCGCTCGCCGATGACTTCCTCCATCCGCAACAGCTTGGCCGTCTCGCCCTCCAGCAGGCGCCCGGTGGGGATGCCGGTCCAGGCGGAGACAACCTCAGCCACCTCGTCCGCACCCACCTTGTCCGCAATCATCGGGCCCTCGTCCGAGGCGCCCGCGTCCGACGTCTCCGAGGCCACGGCGTCGGCAAGCTGGCGCTCGACCGCCGGGATCTCGCCGTAGAGGATCCGCGAGGCGGCCTCCAGGTCACCGTCGCGCTGAGCGCGTTCGGCACTGCCGCGCAGATCGTCGAGGCGCGCCTTGAGGTCTCCGACCCGGTTGTGCCCGGCCTTCTCCTTCGCCCAGCGCGCGGTGAGCCCGGCCAGCTCCTCGGACCGGTCCGCGAGGTCGGAGCGGATCTTCTGCAGGCGCTCCTTGCTCGCCGGGTCCTCGGCTCGGGTCAGCGCCATCTCCTCCATCTTGAGGCGGTCGACGGCACGCTGGAGCTCGTCGATCTCGATCGGCGAGGAGTCGAGCTCCATCCGCAGCCGAGATGCCGCCTCGTCGATGAGGTCGATCGCCTTGTCCGGCAGCTGACGCCCGGTGATGAACCGGTCCGAGAGGGTGGCGGCCGCGACGATCGCGGCGTCGGAGATGGTCACCTTGTGGTGCGCCTCGTACCGCGGGCTGATGCCGCGCAGGATCGCGATGGTGTCCTCGACACTCGGTTCGCCGACGAAGACCTGCTGGAAGCGACGCTCGAGGGCGGGGTCCTTCTCGATCTTCTCGCGGTACTCGTCCAGGGTGGTCGCGCCGACCAGCCGCAGCTCGCCGCGGGCCAGCATCGGCTTGAGCATGTTCCCGGCGTCCATCGAGCCCTCGGCAGCACCCGCGCCGACGACGGTGTGCAGCTCGTCGATGAACGTGACGACCTGGCCGTCGGAGTCCTTGATCTCGCGGAGGACGGCCTTCAGCCGCTCCTCGAACTCGCCCCGGTACTTCGCGCCCGCGACCATCGCGGCAAGGTCGAGCGCGACGAGGCGCTTGCCCATCAACGATTCGGGGACGTCGCCGGCGACGATCCGCTGGGCAAGGCCCTCGACCACGGCGGTCTTGCCGACGCCGGGCTCGCCGATCAGGACAGGGTTGTTCTTCGTCCGGCGGGACAGCACCTGGATGACCCGGCGGATCTCGCTGTCCCGGCCGATGACGGGGTCGAGCCGACCTTCACGTGCGGCCGAAGTCAGGTCGACGCTGTACTGCTCGAGCGCCTGGAAGGTGCCTTCGGGGTCCGGGCTGGTGACGTGCGACGAGCCGCGGACGCCGGGGAGCGATCCGGCCAGAGCGTCACGAGTGGCGCCGACCGCGCGTAGCGCGCTGCCGGCGGGACCGGAGTCGGCGGCAAGAGCGAGCAGCAGGTGCTCGGTCGAGACGTACTCGTCGCCCAGGGCTCGCGCCTCGTTGCCCGCTGCGGAGATCACCGAGAGCATCGAGCGCGAGGCGGCTGGCTGAGCGACCGCGCTGCCGCTCGCCTCCGGCAGGGTGGCGAGTGTTGCGGAGACCCGGGAGGACAGGTCGCGGCGGTCCACCCCGACGGCGTCGAGCAGGGCCCCGGCTACACCCGAGCCCTGCGCGAGAAGTGCCGCCAGGACGTGCACCGGCTCCAGCTGCGGATTGCCCGCTGCCGTGGCGCTCTGCAGTGCCGCGGTGATGGCTTCCTGCGACTTGGTGGTGAGCTTGGCGTCCATCCGGTCCTCCGGGTCGTGCTGTGTTGCGAATGACGTGCTGCGGTCCGGTCGAGCGGGCTGTTCGGCCTCTGTTCGACAGGCTCTCTAGACTTGAGTCTAGAACACTCAACTCTGTCGCGCACTCTCGCACGGCGAACGCGGGGCAAGGGCTCAGGGAGCCGCGCACGAGCTGGGCGAAATCCCCCGAATCGGCGCCGCACCGAGGCCGAGGATGGGAGGCTGTCTGCCATGAATCGACGCACCCTTGGGCGGCTCGCCGTCGTCGCCGTAGTCGTCGTTGCTCTCTCCGGCTGCATGAAGGTCGATGTCGACCTCAAGCTGAAGTCGAACAACACCGTTGACGGAACCATGATCCTTGCGATGAATTCGAGCCTCGCTCAGCTGGCCGGTCAGGACCCCAAAGCCCTCGCCGATGAACTGAACAAGCAGGTCCTCTCCGGCGAGAACGGCCCGAAGAACGCTCGCACCGAGGCGTACAGCGATGGCACGTTTGTCGGCACGAAGATCACCTTCCTGGATGAGCCGATCTCGACATTCAACGGCAGCTCCGCCAGTCCGGACGCGTCCCCGACGGCTGATACGACCGGCTCCGACGACCTGAAGATTGTTCGCGACGGCGACGACTTCGTGTTCACGGGCTCGTTCGATGCGACGGCGGCCAGCATCGGCGTCGACACCGGCACCGACCTCAGCTCGCTCGCCAGCGGTGCGCAGCTGGTCGTCGCGATCACCTTCCCCGGTGAGGTCAAGGAGCACAACGGCACGCTCAAGGACCGCACCGTCACCTGGACGCCGAAGGTCGGCGAGAAGACCGACATGCACGCTCGCGGCAGCGCGGTGAGCTCGAGCTCGCTGCTGATGAAGCTCCTCGTGGCGGGTGCGGCGGTGCTGCTGCTGCTGGTTCTGCTCGGGCTGCTGATCGCGTGGCTGATCATCCGAGGGCGCCGAAAGGCGGTACCGGCACAAGCCCAGGCCACGGCCCCCGGCATGGACGGCTCGCCCGTCATGTACACGCCGGGTGCGTACCCGCCTGGCGCGACCCCGGTAGCCCAGGTGCCCGGTCTAGCGCCGCCGGTGGCCCAGGTGCCCGGTCTGGCGCCGCCGGTCCCGCCGGTCCCCCCGGTCGAACCCCCGATTCCCCCGGTCGAACCCCCGGTCTGAGGTCCGGGAGCGCACCGGCATACGGGTGACAAGGGTCGTGGGAGCGCGGATTCCGCGCTCCCACGACCCTGTCGTATGGGACGGTGCTCGGGTGACCTTCGATGGGCAGCCCCGGCAGTCGGTGCCAGCTGGTTGGTACCCGGATCCCGCCGGGCCGGCATCGATCCGCTACTTCGACGGCAGCCAGTGGACGCAGCACAACTCGCCGGTGCAGCTCGCGCCGCCGGCATCGTGGGACCAACCGGCGTATCCGGTGCCCGTCCCGCCGGTCGGCTCGGATCCGCGCGATGCGATGCACTGGATGCTCCCGCTCGGACGCACGGGTCAGTCGATTACGGCCGGGTACCTCGGGCTCTTCGGCCTCTTCATCTGGCCGCTCGCGCCGTTCGCGATCGGTTTCGGCATCTGGGCGTTGGCCGCCAGCAAGAGAACCGGGCTGCACGGGCGCGGGCGCGCGATCTTCGGGATCATCACGGGGGTCGTCGGGACGCTGATCGGCGCAAGCGTCCTCGTGACAACCGCGATGCGCGGCTACTGACTGACGCGGGACACCCCGACTGCGGCGCGACGCGGGGGGAATGGGGCAGCAACCGGGTCGAGCGTCGTCGTCGCAGGTCTGCGGAGCCAGGCAGGCACGCGGCCTGACGCGTCTCTCGGGGTCACATCAGGGGGTTACCTGATAGCGGGCGGGGCGCGCGAGGCAGCACGATCGCAGACATGGACAACCGGGCCGCTGGCAACCGAGGCGCTGGTGCTACGTTGCCGATCGTGCCCGCCATCGTGACCGATTCGCTGACCCGCACGTTTGGACTGGTCACGGCCCTGTCGCAGCTCACTGTCGAGATGCCCACCGGCGTCGTCGGTCTGGTCGGAGCGAACGGAGCCGGCAAGTCGACCCTGATCAAGATCCTGCTCGGCCTGCTGCCGCCGACGTCGGGCCGGGCCCAGATCCTGGGGATGGATTGCCGGACCGATGGCCTGCAGATCCGCCAGCTAGTCGGCTACATGCCGGAGAGCGACTGCTTGCCGCCCGACGTCTCGGCGACGGAGTTCGTCGTCCACCTCGCCCGGATGTCCGGGCTGCCCTCCGCCGTGGCCCGCGAGCGCACCGCCGATACCCTCCGCCACGTGGGCCTGTACGAGGAGCGGTACCGCCCGATCGGCGGCTACTCGACCGGCATGAAGCAGCGGGTGAAGCTCGCCCAGGCGCTCGTGCACGATCCGAAGCTGGTGCTGCTGGACGAGCCGACCAACGGGCTCGATCCGGCCGGTCGGGACGAGATGCTCGGGCTCATCCAGCGGATCGGGTCGGAGTTCTCGATCTCCGTCGTCGTCACCTCCCACCTGTTGGGCGAGCTGGAGCGGATCGCCGACCACATCGTGGTGATCGAGGGCGGCGTTCTGCAGCGCTCGACGTCCACCGCCGACGCCACCCAGCTCAGCGGCGTCGTTCTCGTGGAGGTCACCGACCAGGCCGCCGAGATCATCGCGCGGCTGCGTGCCGCCGGGGCACAAGTGGCCGACGCCGGCGGCTCGCAGTCCTTCACCGTCGAGCTCAGTGACGAGACGGTGCTCGACGCGGTGCAACGTGCTGTCGCCGACCTCGGCGTGGGACTCATCCGGATGCAGCGGCGGCGCCATCACCTGACCGAGTTCTTCCAGCCGGAGCAGGAGGCCGCTGATGCCCAGCAATGAGCTCGCGGCCGGCCCGCCGGTCCCGGTGACGCCGACGACGTCGGCCGCCGAGGACGTCATCCACGACATCGGCTTCCGGCACTACGACGGAGCGCGGTTCGGGCGCGGCTGGATCGTGCGATCCCTATTGGTCGAGACCGTGCGCGGAATCTTCGGCCTCGGCCGGCCGGCGAAGTCGAAGATCATGCCCTGGGTGCTGTTCGGCATCCTGATGCTGCCACCGCTGATCATCGCGCTCTGGGTCATCCTGACCGGCGGCAAGGACCTGCCGCTCTCCTACACCGGGTACCTGAGCTCGATGCAGTTCGTCATCTCACTGTTCGTCGCCGGCGCGGCGCCGTACTGCGTGTCGCGCGACCTTCGCCATGGCGTGATCCCGCTGTACCTGTCTCGGCCGATGAAGCGCAGCGACTACGCCCTGGCCAAGTTCGGTGGGCTCTCGATCGGGCTGTTCCTCGTGCTCGCGGTGCCCGAGACCCTGCTGCTCCTCGGCGCCGTGCTGGCGAAGCTGTCGATCGGGCACCAGCTCGCGGGATGGGCCGGTGGGATCGCCATCTCGGCCATCCTGGCGCTGGCGCTCAGCTCGGTCGGTCTGGTCATCGCAGCGTTCACCCCGCGGCGGGGCCTGGGAGTCGCGGCGATCGTCACCACGCTCCTCGTCGCGAGCGGGATGTCCTTCGTGCTGTCGGGAATCGCCGAGCAGAAGGGGTATCTGAAGCTCTCGGACTACGTGGCCATGCTCGATCCCTTCCGGCTCGTCGACGGCCTCGCGGTCGCCTGGTTCGGCGTCTCGTCGTCCAGCAGCACCGCGCCCCCGCCCGGGGCGCTGGGCGGGACGGTGTTCGCCCTCGTGGCCGCGGCCCTGGTCGGCGGCGGTGTCGCGATCCTCGTGCGCCGCTACCGAAAGGTCGGTGTCGTGTGAGCACCCTGGTCCTGGAGCGCGTCTCCCGCTGGTACGGCAACGTCGTCGCGGTCAACGACGTCACGATGACGATCGGCCCGGGTATCACCGGGCTGCTCGGTCCGAACGGCGCCGGCAAGTCCACCCTGATCTCGATGATGGGCGGCTTCCTCGAGCCGTCGGCCGGGTCGGCGACCCTGGACGGCATCCCGGTGTGGCGCAACCCCTCGATCTACCGCACCATCGGACTGGTCCCGGAGGCGGAGGCCATGTACGACATGGTCACCGGTTGGCAGTTCGTCGTCGCGAACGCCCGGTTGCACCGCCTGCCCGACGCCGAGGGCGCCGCCCGGATGGCGCTCGAGACGGTCGAGATGATGGACGCGAAGGACCGCGACATCGGCACCTACTCCAAGGGCATGAAGCAGCGGGTCAAGATGGCCACCGCGCTCGTCCACAACCCGGCGGTCCTGCTCTTGGACGAGCCGTTCAACGGGATGGACCCGCGCCAGCGGCTGCACCTGATGGACCTGTTGCGGCGGCTGGCCGGTCAGGGCCGGACCGTGCTGTTCAGCAGCCACATCCTCGAGGAGGTCGAGGAGATCGCCGACACGATCGAGGTGCTCGTGGCGGGCCGGCATGCGGCCTCCGGGGACTATCGCGGGATCCGGCGGCTGATGACCGAGCGGCCCCACCAGTACACGATCAGCTCGAGCGACGACCGCCGGCTGGCTGCCGCCATCATCGCCGACGGCGCCGCCGACAGCGTGGACCTGAGCGCGGGGACCCTGGCCGTGCAGGCCGCGGACTTCGGCCGGTTCGTGCACGCGCTGCCCCGGTTGGCCCGAGACACCGGGGTGCGCCTGCTCGAGGTCTCCCCGGCGGACGAGTCGCTCGAGAGCGTCTTCGCGTACCTGGTGGCCCGATGAGCGCCGAACGTCGCCCGGTAGCCACCGCGCGGCCGGGTGACCGCCGCCGGCGTCCCGATCGACCCGAAGGATCGAGGCTGACCCGATGAACCGCGTGGTGATGCACCTGACCGTCCGAGGTCTGTTCGGGCGACGCCGCGCCGTCCTGCTCGTGATCCTGCCGGTACTCCTGCTCCTCCTGGCCGCACTCACCCGCTGGGCCTCCGGCGGGGACCCGACAGCCTCGGCCGGCCTGACCGGCGGCTTCGCAATGGGCACCGTGGTCCCGTTGATGTGTCTGCTCGTCGGCACCGGGGTGATCGGACCGGAGATCGACGACGGCTCGATCGTCTACCTGCTGGCCAAACCACTGCCGAGGCGCACGATCCTGCTCTCGAAGCTCGTGGTCGCCCTCGCGGCCGCTCTGGTGTTCGCGGTGCTGCCGGCGATGGCCTCGGCGGCCATCGCCGGGGACCAGGGCATGCGCCTGACGATGGCGTTCGGCGTCACTGCGGCTCTGGCGGCCATCACGTACACCACGATCTTCGTCGCTCTGTCGGTCGTCACCCGGAACGCCGTCATCGTCGGCCTGCTCTACGCCCTGGTGTGGGAGACGTTGCTCGGCGGCTACGTGCCGGGCGTGCGGGACGTCAGCGTGCGGCAGTGGGCCCTGGCGCCCGCGGAGCAACTGCTCGGCACCCGGGCGGCCGAGTGGGGCGTGACCTCAGTCGTCAGCGTGACGGTTGGCCTGGCGCTGCTCGCGGCCACCACGGTGGCGGCCGCGGTGCTCGCCGTACGTCGGCTCCAGACGCTGCGACTCACCACCGGCGACTGACTGCTCCAGAGGGACTCGAGCCGGCCATTTGTGGTTGGCGGCGATGAGGGCCTCGCGTCGCAGCCGTCGAGGCGTTCAGGCTCAGGACTTGGGTGACTTGGCCGCGGAGCCCTGCGGCGGGCGTCTGGTCGCTGGCCGCGGTTTGCGACGGACGGTCGTCTTCGTGGGTGTTCCGGACCCCGATCGCTCCGGCGCGCGGGGCCGTGGCGGCTGTTTGGCGGTCGGCCGACGCGCGGCGGTACTGAAGTAGGCGGCGCGGCGACGCAGGTGGCGGTGTTTGCTGTAGCTCCTGCGCTTGGGTGGCGCGCTGACCGCGACGCCGTAGAAGATTCGTTTGCCGAACTCGATCAGCGCGAGGTAGGCGACGACCATCGCGGCGAGCGCCGCGAAGAACCCGGCCGGCAACGGCTGGAAGCCGAGGACGTGGGCTAGCGGTGTGGCTGGAAGCAGCGCGCCGACGGCGACGACGCTGAGGGCGGCGAGGGTCAGCGGAAGGCTCGGGTGGCTGCGGAAGAACGGTATGCGTCGGGTGCGGATCGCAAAGATCACGAGGGTCTGGGTGGCGAGGGATTCGACGAACCAGCCGGAACGGAACTGTGCGGGGCCGGAGTGGAAGACCCACAGCATGATCGCAAAGGTGCCGAAGTCGAACACTGAACTGAGTGGCCCGAAGGAGATCATGAAACGGCGGATGAAGGCGATGTCCCAGTGCGCGGGGGAGCGCAGCTGCTCCTCATCGACGTTGTCGGTGGGGATGGCCAGCTGGCTGGTGTCGTAGAGCAGGTTGTTGAGCAGGATCTGCGACGGCAGCATCGGCAGGAACGACAGGAATAGCGACGCTCCCGCGGCGGAGGCCATGTTGCCGAAGTTGCTCGACGTGCCCATCAACACGTACTTGATGGTGTTCGCGAAGATCCGCCGGCCCTCGGCGACACCGTCGGCGAGCACGTTGAGGTCCTTTTCCAGCAAGATCACGTCGGCGGCGTCCTTGGCGACATCGGTGGCCGAGTCGACCGAGATGCCCACGTCGGCCGCGTGCAGGGCCAGAGCGTCGTTGACCCCGTCCCCGAGGAACGCGACCCCACCGCCGCTGTGCCGTTGGGCGCGCACGATGCGGGCCTTGTGCTCGGGACTCACCCGGGCGAACACGGTGGTGCGTGCGATTGCCGCAGCGAGTTTGGAGTCATCCAGGGCATCGAGGTCCGCACCGGTCATCGCGGCCCCTTCGCCCAGCCCGAGGTCGTGGCAGACCTTGACGGCGACCTCGGCATTGTCGCCGGTGACGATCTTCACCGCGATGCCTAGGTTGGCCAGCCGACGCAGCGCCTCGGCCGCGCCCTGCTTGGGTGGGTCGAGGAACACCAGGAACCCGACGAGGTGGAGGTCGTGCTCATCCTCGGCCGTCGGCTGGTCCGCATCGGCGGCGGGGCGGCTGGCCACGGCGATGACCCGGTTGCCGGCGGCGAACTCCGACTCCAGTGCTTCCCGGGCGGAAGCGGGTACATCGAGGCAGCGGTCCAGGACGGTTTCCGGTGCCCCCTTGGTTACCAGCGTCAGCTTGCCGGTGGTGTCACGAACGAGGACCGTGACCATCCTGCGCTCGTGATCGAACGGCAGCACCCCGAGCCGCGTGAAGCCGGCCAACGCGGCGTGCTGGCTCGCGGCGGCCGGGGACTCCCACAGCGCCTGATCGAGCGGGTTCCCGCCGACTGCCGACCCGTCCGGTTCCGTGTTCTCGGTGCACAGAAGCCCCCACCTCAGCACCGCGTCGGGATCGCCGTCACCAGCCGGCACAGCGCGCGCGTAGTCGATGTGACCCTGGGTGAGGGTGCCGGTCTTGTCCGTGAACAGCACGTCGACGTCGCCGAGGTCCTCGATGCACACCAGGCGTTTGACGAGCACCTTGCGGCGGCTCATCCGCCGCGCCCCAGCGGCGAGACTGGTGGAGACGACCGCGGGCAGCAGCTGCGGGGTGATCCCGACCGCGATTGCCAGCGAGAAGAGCAGCGCGTCCATGATCGGTTTGTGCAGTACCACGTTGATCACGAAGATCGACGTCGTCAGCGCGCCGGCGACGTACACGAGCAGCATCGAGAATCGGCCGAGCCCGACCTGGAACTCGGTGTCGAGCTGGTGCGTGTTCAGTCCGGCTGCGATCTTGCCGAACTCGGTTCGGGCACCGGTGGCCACCACGACCCCGTCGGCGCTGCCGGCGTGCACCACGGTCCCCATCAGAGCGCACCCGGACAGCTCGGCCAGGTTCGTCCCCGACGGCACCGCGTTCGAGTCCTTCCCGACCGGCAGCGATTCGCCGGTCAGGACCGACTCGTCGCACTCCAGACCGCTGACCTCGAGCAGCCTGATGTCGGCAGGCACGATACCGCCGAGGCGTAGCTCGACCAGATCGCCGGGCACCAAGGCGGTGACGTCAACCATGGCCGACCGCCCATTGCGGATGACAGCGGTCTGGTGGCTGATCTGGGAGTGCAGCGCTTCGGCGGCCTTCTCGGCCCGGTACTCGTTGACGAAGCCGAGCCCGACCGACAGGGCGACGATCAGGCCGATGATGATGGCGTCGTTGCGCTGACCGACGAAGTAGGACGCAATCGCGGCAGTCAGAAGCAGCCCGAGCAATGGTGAACGCAGCTGGTGCCAGAGCACCGGCAACACCCGCGCGCGGTGCGAGGAGACCGCGTTCGAGCCGAACTGCGCCTGCCGGTGCGCGACCTCCGCGCTGGACAGTCCCTTCGCGGCGACGACGCCGAGTTCGCGCAACACGTCTGCCGCAGGCAGCGAGGCGGCGGACACGATCCCCGCCGCGGATCCGGTTGGCTGCACCGGGGCCGAGACCGTCGTCATCGGCCGACACCGGACGGGCGATGGCGGTGGCCGCTGCTCGCGAGCGGCTGGCGACCGGCTGTCGCCTCGATCCGGACTCGACCCAGCGAACCGGGTCCACATTGCCCTGTCATCGTCACTTCACCCATCGATCGGATTCGGAGCCGCAGGCGGGCAGGGTGTACTCCTGTCACCGTCGCAACACGGAAGCCTCACCAGGTTAGGCCAGCGGTGAGGATTCGCGCCGCAGTCTCCCGGCGGAGACTGACGCCTCGCCAGAGAGCGAACGGCCCTCTCCGAGCGTTTCCGCTGGTGAGAGGGCCCTTCCGCTGCGCGCCCGAAGGGACTCGAACCCCCAACCTTCTGATCCGTAGTCAGATGCTCTATCCGTTGAGCTACGGGCGCAGGTCATTACAGACCGACGACGAGGATACCGGCAGATCGGCTCGCACCCAAACCGTTAGGTCGGCTGGACCACACCGGGCGGAGCTCCCGGCGCCTCCGGTCGGAGCGCCCGGCGTCCGCCAACGCTCCCATGCCCACAACCAGGCGGGCCGAGATGGCAAACGGCCCCGGCTCGCGGAGAGCCAGGGCCGTGCTGAGCGGAGACGGAGGGATTTGAACCCTCGGAAGGGTTGCCCCTTCACGACATTAGCAGTGTCGCGCACTAGACCGGGCTATGCGACGTCTCCAAGCCTGCCCAGGGTAGCGGGCCGATCGGCGACCGGGCAAAGCGTTCCCCGGCGCCGTCCGGGGTTACGTCTCGAAGGCCCATTCGCGGTCGGTGAGGCTCTTCGCGATGACGAGTCCGACAACGATGGAGACCACCACGAAGCTGCCCTGGACGCCGTTCGTCAGCGCGTCGATGATCTTGCCGTCGTTGAAGCTCACGACCGTTCGATACGCGGCCACACCCGGCACCATGATCAGCACTGCCGGCACCGAAAGGGTGATGTTCGGCGACGCTATCCTCGGTGCCGCCCACGCGGCGAGGACGCCGATGACCACGCAGGACAACGTCGTCGCGGCTTGGACGACGACGCCACGGTCGACCATCTCGAGCCGCGCCACGTTCCCGACCATGCCGATGCCCGCGGCGGTGAACGCCATCTTCAACGGCGTGTTGAACATGAGGGCGAAGCCCAGGACGCCGCCGGCGCTCGCCAGCGCTCGCAGGGCGATCAGCACGGCAGGCGCCAGATCCATCGCAGGCGGACTCCCGATGGTGAGCCCGGCTGCGACGGCCACCGCCCAGACGCTGAGCGCCGAAGCGAGCAGGATCATCAGCGCATAGACAGTTCGTGACACACCCGCCGAGAAGTCCAGCTTGGCCAGGTCCAGCGCTCCCGTGACCAGTGCGAAGCCGGGCACCAGGAAGAGCACCGCGGAGACGAACCCGGCTTGGTGGACGGACGTCGAGCCGGTGACGGTGTCCACGACCGCGATGACGCCCAGGTAGGCGACACAGGCCACCGCCGCTGCGGTCATCGTCACGCCGAAGTGGTTGAAGCCACGGTGCAGGATCGAGCGGCGCGCCCACTGCCCCAAGGTCGCCGCGACCGCGACCGAGAGGCACTCCACGAGGCGGCCGTTGTTCAGGAAGGCGAAGGCGGCGCACGCCAACCCCGCGAAGAGCCCGTTCGCGTAGGCGGGGTACAGGTAGGGCCGCGCCTCGATCACGTCCAGACCGGCATTGACCTCTTCGACCGTGGAACCGGCCGGGAGCTCAGCCGTCATGGCTTCGAGCCGGGAGATCCGGTCAGCATTGACCGCGATGGCACGGATCTCCGCCACCTCGGTCCGGAAGATCAGTCCGCGGTGCGAGGTCGCAGTGATCTCGGTGAGCGTGACATGGGCGCTGTGCCGGTCCAGTCCGATGGCACGGGCCACTTGCTGCATCGCGAGCTTGACCCGATAGCTTCCCGTGCCTGCCGACAGCATCAGGCGGCCGGTTCGTAGCACGACGCCGGACTGGCGGATCAGGCCGACCGGTTCGAGGGCGTCCTCGGGCAGGTCGGAGAGCGGGGTCATCCGACCATCATTGCGGCTCTGGTGCGGTGCGGTCATGCGACCAAGGTCCGCTGTCCCCAGCCGCAGTCCCGGTCGAACGCCGGACGAAGTGGAGCGATGTGGCACGCGCCTTCGGCGCGTCGATGCCCAACCGCTCCACTCAGGTGCCGGAATACCAGGGCGGAGGGCGTGGGATTCGAACCCACGGTACGGGGTAACCGCACAACGGTTTTCAAGACCGTCGCCTTCGGCCGCTCAGCCAGCCCTCCTGGTGGCGCCCATTGTGCCAGCGATCGAGCAATACACGTGCTATCCCAGCCACCAGTGGATGGGCCGTCCGGGCGAGATCACGGACAGCTGGTAGAGGGCCGCCACCCGCGCGACGAGCGGGTCGTACGTTGCGATCGCCCCGACGTCGGGATGGGCGACGGCGGTACCGACGTGAAGGGCGGCGAATGGGCCGAGCACCGACGCCGCCATCGCTGCGACCTTGAGGGTCTGGTCCGAGAACCGTAGGTGCGGAATCTCGAGCTCGACCTCGCGGGCGCGCTCACGTGCCTCCGGACCGAGCAGGTCGGCCGCCCGTCGCAGCTCGGACAGGCTCAGAGGTGTGGTGACGAGATCCCCGCGATGCTCGTCGGCCCACTCATGCCACGCGGCAGCCTCTGGGAGCCCCGGCGCGCCAGGCAAGTATCGGCTGAGAGCCGACCCGTCGACGTAGACCAGCATCCTCGCTCACCCGATCGTTCCGCGCACCCAGCCCGACCCCTGCGGGTCGAGCCTAGCGGCGAGCGCTCGGGCCGACGGCCACTCGAGCCGTCGGGCGAGGGTGCGGGTCAGCCGCGCAGGCGCTGCATCGCGAGCTGAACCAGCGCGATGAGAGCCTGCTTGGTTGCCGACCGAGACCGCGCGTCGGTGTACATGACCGGCACGTGCGCCGGGATCGACAGGGCCTCGCGGACATCGTCCAGCTGGTGACGAGCCACGCCGTCGAAGCAGTTGACCGCGACGACGAACGGGATGGTGCGGCTCTCGAAGTAGTCGACTGCCGGGAAGCACTGGTCGAGACGCTCCGTGTCGACCAGGACGACGCCACCGATGGCACCGCGGACCAGGTCGTCCCACATGAAGAGGAAGCGGTCCTGGCCGGGTGTCCCGAACAGGTACAGCCACAGGGAACCGGGGAGCGCGATGCGACCGAAGTCCATGGCGACCGTCGTGGTCGTCTTGCGGTCGGACACTCCACCAGCGTCGTCGACGCCGACGGAGTGCTCCGTCATGGCGGCTTCGGTGTTGAGCGGCTCGATGTCGGAGATCGAGCCGATGAAGGTCGTCTTGCCGACGGCGAAGCCGCCTGCGACGACGATCTTGACAACGGTGGGGGCAACGCCTCCGCCGGCGACTGTACGACCGGCAATTGCGGTGTCAGAGGGCGGATATGCCATTGAGAACACTCTCCAGCACGCTGAGGGATAGGGCGGGGTTCTGACCGGTCTCTGGGCTGACCGGAGTCGAGAGGTGGATCTTGAGATAGCTCGCGTCGGACAGGTCGGTGACCAGGACCCGCACCACGCCGAGGGGCAACCTGAGGTACGCGGAGAGTTCAGCGATCGAGACGAAGGTCGACGAGCACTCTTCGAGGATGCGGCGCTTCTCCGGGGTCAAGCCGCGGCTCGTGACTGCGCTGGGCAACGCCTCGACCAGGGCCTCTAGGGGCAGGTCACTGCTCGACATGGCGCGGCGTCCGCCGGTGACGGCGTACGGGCGCACGGTCGAGGTTTCGTCGTGCTCCTCGTCTGGCCCAGTCGGAAACGTCATCGTCGTCTCCTTGTCAGGAGGTCGGCCTCAAGGCGCCGTCAACCGGAAGGCTGCTACGCATCTCAGTGATGAGCTGCGGGGTCAGCGTCGCCTCGGTCCGGGACACCAGCATGGCCATCTCGTAACCGATGAGTCCAACATCACAGCTGGATTCCGCGACCACGGCCAGGACAGAGCCGTTCGAGACAGACATCAGGAACAAGAACAACTCGTCCATCTCGACGATCGCTTGCCGAACCTCGCCAGCCTGGAGTTGGCGCGCAGCGCCTCGGGTCAGGCTGGACATGCCGGCGACGATGGCGGACATCTGGTCGCCACTGGTCCGGTCGAGATTCTGCGACATCGCCATCAGTAGGCCGTCCGCGGAGACGACCAGCGTGTGGCGCGTACCAGGAACGGTCCGGACGAAGTTGTCCAGAAGCCATCCGAAGTTCACGGCCTCGGTACTAAGCGCGGTCACTTTGGTCCTCCTCAGGGGTACAACGCGGTGCTGCCATGGTAGTTGTCATTGTCATCAGCCTCGAGACGCGCTCTCGCTCGGGTCCAGGCCGGCGGAGTAACCGCCGCTCGGGTCATTCCCAAGATTCGGTGCGCCCTCCGCCGACGGCGTTCCGGGTGCGATGTGGGCGGCGCGCCGACCACGGGACGACCCGGACTGGAAACTGGCCAGTAGGGAACGCACCTGCTCGGCGTCGCGGGCTTCCCGCGGCTCAGATGCGGTCGATACTGCACCACCCGCTGCAACTGCTGCTGGATGGGTGGCGATCAGTGGTGTCTCCGGCACGGCGGCGGGCACCCGACGCTTGAGCGCCGTCCTGCCTCCGTCCACGGTGCTCGGGCGATAGGACGAGAGCTGGCTGAACTCGGAGAGTGCCTGCTGCGCGATGTCAGAGCGCTCCGCAAGCATACGGGCCGCGTCACTTGCCATGGAGCCGATCGGAGCGAAGTCCGGGACAAAAGTCGGCTTGTAGGGGCGCGCGCCGGAGCCGTCGCCGTCGTGCGGTGCGTAGGGCATCGCGCCGGAGCCGGTGGGAGCGGGGGTGAACGCCGGGCTGGTCGTCGGGAACTCGACGGGCTCGTACGGACGCTGGGACAGCTCGTCCGCGCCGTACGTCGCCGCGTACGGGCTCGGTTCCGGGATGGGCGCGGGTGTGGACTCGAACACCGGCGGTTCGTAGGCCTGCGGCGTCCAGGCCGCGGGGTACACGGGGTACAGCGACTCGGCCGGAGGCGCTGGTGGCGGCGGGACGTAGGCCGACTGGGCTGCGGGCGCAGGTGCCACGGGGTATGCCGACGCGGCCGGCGGTGCCGGGTAGGCGGAGAACGCCGACTCCGTCGGCTGAGTCTCAGGTGCCGGGTAGGCGGAGAACGCCGACTCCGTCGGCTGAGTCTCAGGCGCCGGGTAGGCGGACAACACCGATTCGGCCGGCTCAGTCTCAGGCGCCGGGTAGGCCTTCACGGCTTCGTCCGAAGCCCAAGCCGGGGTCGGCGGAGCCGCGACGACTGGCTGCGCGGTCCGTGTGCCGGCGGCGACGGGACCTGGCCGGACGATGGCCGAGAAGTCGTCAAGCGCCGGCGGTGCAGGCGTGACGCTGGGGACCTGCTTCCGGCGACCGAACACGCGCCGGAAGAATCCCGGCTTCGGCGCGGTCGGGGCCCCGACGAGGATCTCCGAGAAGCCCGGGCCGGCAGGAAGCGCCGTCGCGTGCGACTCTGCGGCTTCGGACGAACCGCCGAACGCGGGGCTGGGCTCGGCACTCGGGACGGGGCTCTCACGCGGGTACTCGACGTAGGCATTCGGGCTCGGGTACGACGCAGCCTCGGCAGGCGGGTACGACTCGTACTGGATCGGGACCTCTGGAGCACTGTCGACTCCGTACGCGGCCTCCGCGAAGCTCGAACCGTCAAACACCGGGAATGCGGAGGGCTCGAGAGCGACCGCGCCGGAGGACGGCGCGTGGTGGTCGTCCACGGCGTTCCGCGCGCCGAAGTCGGCGCCCGCCGCAGCAACTTCGTCACCCTGCGTCGGAGTCGCCTCGCTGGCGCGGCCGAACTCGGCTTCGAACGGGGTGACGTCGTAGTCGTCATCGGGCTCGAGTCCGGGAACGACGAACGGCGGCGGCTCTTGCTCACCGAAGCCGGCACCCTGGAACTCAGGCTCCTCCGGCTGTGCGCTCGCGCCCGAGGTGGTCTCGAACCCGAGACCGGGCTCGGCCGTCACGCCACTCGGGGCGCCGTCGAAAGTGTCGTCGGCGACGTGGTGGCCGATCGACGTCGACGCGGTGGTCGCGGCCGCGGCCGCGGACCACTCTTCGACCTCGGCGGGCTGGGGCTCGGGCTGGGGCTCGGGCTCGGGCGTGGACATGGTCGGCACCGGGAGGCTCGGCTCCGATGGCTCGGACCGCTTCTCGACCACGGGAACGAGCGGTGTCGACGACGGGATCATCACCGGTTGGAACGGTACTTCCTCGGCGGACTCGGTACCTGCCTGAGCTGCACCGCGGCGCGACCGGAAGCCGGAGAACATCCCGGCGCGACTCGCGGCGTCGGGGGCCGGGGTCGTGGAGTCGAACACGCCGTCGGGAGACCATCCGGCAAGCGATGGGAGAGCCGGCAGGACGTGCCGACCAGCCGCAAGGTCCGCTTCCGAGATGGGCACGGCAGTGATCGGCGACCCGTCGTCGGCGCGGGTGCGACGGCGTGGCAGCCCAAGCTCGGTCTGACCATCCGTCAGGTCCGCAAGGTTGACCGCCTTGACGAGCGGCGGCTCCGGCTCGACAGATGTCTCCGCCGCGGCGCGACGGGCCGGCAGGTCGGCCGCCGCGTGGTCTCGGGTCGGCAGACCGGTGGCCGTTGCCTGGCCGAAGGACTCGAGGGGCTCGAGCGGCTCGAGCGGCGCGTCCCGCCGGATCTGCGGGGCGTAGATGTCGCCGGCCGGAACGAACGGGGTCTGTGCCGACGCGGCTGCAGCACCCGGCACGTGGATCTCGCGGTGCTCCTCGGCGAGGAACAGGGTGCGCGGGAAGGTGATGGTGGCAAGGGTGCCCGAGCCGGCTTGAGACTTCGACAGCACAACGGATGCGTTGAGCCGTTGGGCGATGCGGCCGACCACGTAGAGACCAAGACGCTGCGTGCCCAGGACGTCGCCGGCGGAGACCGACGAGATCTTCTCGTTCGCCGCCGCGAGCTCGTCATTCGACATCCCGAGCCCGTGGTCAGCGATCGTGACAGTCACGCTGAGGTCGTCCATCGCGGTCTCGACCTCGACCGGGGTGCCCGGCTCCGAGAACACCGTCGCGTTCTCGAGGAGCTCGGCCATCAGGTGCGCGGACGCCAGGGCGTTGTGCCCGAGCATCGACGGGTCGATCGGCAGGGCCAGCTGGACCCGCTCATAGTGCTCGATCTCGCTGGACGCCGTCCGGATCACGTTCGACAACGTCATCTGGCCACGGATGCGACGACCGGAGTCGATCCCGGCAAGCACCAGGAGCGACTCGGCGTTGCGGCGCATCCGGGTGGCGAGGTGGTCCAGCCTGAACAGGTTGCCCAGCGTGTCCGGGTCCTCTTCGGCGCGCTCGAGCTGGTCGAGGAAGCCGAGCTGCCGGTTGAGCAGGACCTGGTCGCGCCGAGCCACGTTGACGAACATCTCAGCGATGGAACCACGCAGGGCGGCTTGCTCCTGGGCGATCCGGACAGTGGTCTCGTTCACGCCGTTGAACGCTGCGGCGAGCCGGCCCACTTCGTCGTTGGACTCGACCGGAATCCTGGTGAGCTCGATGTCCGGTCCTTGACCCGGGACCGACACCTGCTCGACAAGGCGTGGCAGGTCCTCCTCGACCTTCGCGGTCGCGGCCGTCAGGCGGCGCAGCGGGCGGATGATGAGGCGGGCGGTGGCCAGGGCGATGAGGGTCGAGGCGCCGAGGATGCCCAGGGTTGCGGCAATAGTGCCGAGCATGTTCCGCACCGCGTTGCTCGCAGCCAACGATGCCTGGTCGTTGGCGCGTGTCCACAAGTCCCCGCGCAATTTGTCGAGGGCAGCGGTCTCCTTGTCGGCCTGGCCGCGGAAGTCGATCTCGCGGAGCTGCTGCAGGTTGGCGACCGTGCCCGCGGCGATCTGCGTGCGCGAGAGCTCGAAGGACAGGAAGGGTGAGCCGGTGAGCGACGCACCGAGGTCGGGAAGCGCGAGCGCGGGGTCCTGGAACTGCGCGAGCTGGGTCTTGGCGGCTCCATGGATGATATCGCTCGCTGCGAAGGTAAGGACCGCAAGCTGGCGCTGCTGGGGCTCGAGGTCCTGAACCGTTGCCACGCCGAGCCGCAGCATCTCCAGACCGATGACCTTGTCCTGCTCCAGGTACTCGACGACGTTGTCGGCAGCCGCGGTCGAGGCGAGCGACAGGGCGACGTCGCTGTTGGCGACCGATGTGGCCGAGCGCTGCAAGAACTGGATCTGCGCGGTGATCAAGGTCGTGTAGTCACCACGGATGTTCGCGAGATTCGCGGTCGCCACGGTGTCCACCCGTCCGCGGAGCGCGACGAGCTTTTGCAGCTCGGTCTGGGCGTCGGTTGCGGCGGTCCGAACAGTCGGATCGAGGAGGGTGTACTCGACGGTCGTGATGTCACGAGTGAATCGCGAGACCGCGGTATTCGTCGACCCACGCGAAGCGGTGACGGCGGCGAGCTTCTCGGCGGCCGCGTCCACCTGGGCCCCGTTGGTCGACACGTTGATGGTGCTGTGGCTGGGGTTCGGGTCTACGAAGATGATCGAGGTGTCTCGCTCGAGCTGCAGCGCCGCTACCACGTCTCGCGACTCGCCCAGGGAAATCAACAGGCTCTGGACTGCGGCAGCACGCTGGGACTGGTCCCGGGCTTGGGCAGAGATGACTCCGGCGGCCACGAACAGCACGAGGAGCGGCATGGCAAGGACCGCAAGGATCTTCCCGCGAATGCCGAGCCTGCGGAGCATGGCTACCCCTTCTCCCACCCTGCCGACGCCGCCCGAGCAGCAAGTCGCCGACGGTCACACAACGATCGATCGTAAAAGCCTCATCGGCCTCCACGTCTCCGACCATTAGTGATCAGGAGAACAATGTCTCACTCAGGAGACCGCGATGTGAGCCGGCCACGTACCAGGGCGGACCCGCCCCTGAGGCATCACGCGACCGTAGTGTTGTGCTTGTGCACGCCATCACAGCACGACCCCGAGGCTCTCGGGAAGCCCTGCCGGAGGCCGGGTTCCCCTCCCCCGTGCCAGGGCCCACCGAAGTGCTCATCGAGGTGGCTGCCGCCGGTGTCAACCGCGCTGACCTGCTGCAACGCGCCGGACAGTACCCACCACCCCCTGGCGCGTCGCCCATTCTCGGGCTCGAGGTCTCCGGCGTGGTCACCGCCGTCGGGAGCCAGGTCCACGGGTGGGTCGAGGGGGATGCCGTGGCGGCCCTCCTTGCCGGTGGCGGCTACGCCGAGCAGGTGTGCGTCCCCGCGTCACAACTTCACCCGCTCCCCGCGTCCGTAGACCTCATCGACGCGGCCGCCCTTCCCGAGGCAGCAGCGACCTCGTGGGTCAGCCTGGTGGGCGCCGGCGGCTTGCGACCAGGGGACGCGGTGCTGGTGCACGGCGGGTCCGGCGGCGTCGGGACGTTCGCGATCCAGCTCGCCGCGGCACTCGGCGCCCGAGTGCTGACCACGGCCGGCGGGCCGGCTCGCTGCCGGCGGTGCCTCGAGCTCGGCGCCGACGTCGCGATCGATCACCGGAGCGAGGAGTTCGTCTCCCGGGTGCTCGAGGAGACCGACGGGCGCGGCGCCGACGTCGTGCTCGACGTGATCGGCGCCGACTACCTGGCGCGGAACCTGGCCGCGGTCGCGGTCGGTGGGCGGATCGTCGTCATCGGCCTGCAGCGCGGAGCGCGCGCCGAGCTCGATCTCGCCACCCTGCTCGCCAAGCGGGCGAGCATCATCGGCACGACGCTCCGATCGAGGTCCGCGGCCGAGAAGGCCGCCATCGTCGCCGACGTCACCGAGCACGTCTGGCCACTCCTCGAGGCCGGCACCATCCACCCGGTGATCCACGCCCGCCTGCCACTCGACCAGGCCGATCGGGCGCACGAGATGCTGCGCACTGGCGAAGCCTTCGGCAAGGTCCTACTGATCCCCTGACACCCGCGCGCGGGCGAGACGCCGCGCGGTCGATGTCGGGCTGGGCGCACGGCGTCAGAGTGCGGCCGGGCATGGCGCGCCGCAGGCGCGCGGGCGAGACGCCGCGTCCCCGGACCGGCTACTCAACGCAGCAGACCCGCCGCCAACGCCGTTGCGAGCGCCGGCGCGAGCGGAAGCCGTGGGATCAGGGTCGCCTGCACCGCGTGGTAGAGGTCGGCCTTGCCGGCCCAGACGGTACGGGACACCTGGTTGTCGGTGCCCAGCTCGTGCCACCACGAACCCCCCTCGAGATCGAGGTGATACTGCGCGGCGTAGTCCCACCACAACCGGTACCAGCGGTCGTAGTCGTCCTCGCCGGTCGCGGTGTGCAGGGCGGCCGCGGCGGCGATGCCCTCGCACACCACCCAGTGCATCCGCTCGCGCACGACCGGCACGCCGTCCCAGTCGATCGTGTAGACGAAGCCCGGCGCGCCGTCGACGTCCCAGCCTTCCTTGATCGCTGCCGCGAAGAGCGCGGCGGCGTCGGCCAGCATCCACTCCGGGGCCGCCTCGCCTCGCGCTTCCAGGCCGGCACGGAGGTGCAGCGTCAACCGCGCCCACTCGAGCCAGTGCCCGATGGTCGCGCCGTACGGCCTGAAGGGGTGAGCGGGGGCGTCCTTGTTGTAGTTGAGCAGCGGGTTCCATGCAGCGTCGAAGTGCTCGGGGATGCGCCATCCGTTCCCGCGCGCGAAGCCGTGCACGACCCGTTCCACGATCCGGTGCGCCCGGTCCGACCAGAGCCGGTCGCCCGTGACGTCGGCCGCCGCCAGGTACGCCTCGACGGTGTGCATGTTGGCGTTGACGCCACGGTAGTTCTCGCCGGTCGTGAAGGTGCGGTCCCAGGACTCGACCGACATGCCGGCCTGCTCGTCCCAGAAGTGCGCAGTCGCGACGGCCAGTGCCTCGTCGAGCAGCTCGCGCGCGCCGGGCCGCCCGGCTGCCGTCGCACTCGCCGAGGCAAGGATCACGAAGGCGTGCGCGTAGGCGCCCTTGTCGGTCTCGACCGGGCCGCTCGCGTTGACGGAGGCGAACCAGCCGCCGTGCTCGGAGTCACGGAAGACGGTGCGCAACGCATTGATCCCGTGGTCGACGAAGGCCGCGGCTCCGGGGCGCCCCATCATCGAGGCGAGGGCGAAGACGTGCGTCATCCGGCAGGTGATCCACAGCTCGGCCGGACGATCCACCACCACCGCGCCTTGCTCGTCGAGCCAGCCGAAGCCGCCGGTCGGGAGCGCGGCGGCCCGGCCGAACGAGACGAGTCGGTCCGTCTCGGCCTCGAGCCAGCGATCGTGGGCGGGAAGGGACAACCAGGTCATGACACGCTCCGGCAGCTTGTTCGGGGGTGCGCCTACGCTACCGCCCGTCGTCGCGCCATCGTGAGCGCGATGGCGCCGGAGACGAGGGTCAGGCCCACCACCTCGAGGGTGCGCGGGATCTGACCGAGCACCACCACGCCGACGATCATCGCCGTCGCCGGAAGCATGGCCAGCAGGACCGCGAACGTGGCCGCGCTGGTACGGCGCATCACGACCTGGTCGATCGCGTAGGGGATGACCGAGGAGAGGACCGCCACGCCGACGACGGCGAGCGCCACCGACCACGACGTGACCATCGGTAGCGCCCACCACGCGAGGGCCGGCGTGAACACGATCGCCCCTGCCGCCATCGACATCGACAGGTTGGTGACGCCCGACCCGTGCTGCGAGACGCGGCGGCCGATCAGGATGTACCCCGCCCAGAAGGTCGCGGCGAGAGCGATGGCGACCAGCCCGAGCGTCGCCTCGTGCCCGGCCAGCACTCCCGGCGCGGGGTGCGGGGCGATCGGTCCGCGACTGCCGCTCGCCGGCCGGTCCAGCTCGAGCGTGACGCCCGCGAGCAGGACGACCCCGACCGCGGCCAGGGCGATCGCGGCCCGCTCGCGCCAACCGCGACCGGTGATCGCACCGACCGCGACCGGGCCGCTGAACTCGATCGCGACTGCGGTGCCGAGCGGGAGGTAGTGGATGGCCGTGTAGAAGGTGATGTTCATGGCCGCGAGCACGACGCCGAACTCGATCAGGACGCGGAGCTCGTGCCGCGACCAGGACTGCCGCCACGGTCGGCGCCAGAGGACCAGCACGACGGCCGCGATGACGAGGCGGAGCCAGGCCACCGTCGCGGGCGGCATCACGGCGAAGAGCCCGATCGCCAGCGCCGCACCGAGGTACTGGGTGAGCCCGGAAGCGAAGAACAGGGCGGGAGCGGGGATGCGGTCCACGGCGTGCGGTGGCCCGCCCGCCAGGCGTCGTGTGCTGCCCGTCACCGGCCCAGCGTAGGACCCGGCGGCACGCGCGACATCATCGATGCCGGCGGCCACGCCAGCGCATCGTGCTCTCAGCGACGGGCCGGCTCCAACCTGCGGCAGGGCCGATTCAGTCGATGAGGCTCTGCAGCACCGGGACCGCGCCGTCCTCGTCGATCGAGCCGGTCACCTCATCGGCCGCGTCCTTGACGGAGTCGTCGGCGTGCCCCATGGCGACGCCCCGCGCAGCCCACGCGAGCATCTCGATGTCGTTGCGGCCGTCGCCGATGGCCACGGTCTTGTCCCGACCGACGCTCAGCCGCTGCCGCAGCACCTCGAGAGCGCTCGCCTTGGAGACGCCCGGCGGGGTGAGGTCGAGCCACGCGGTCCAGCCGACGGCGTAGGTCACCTCGTGCAGGCCGAGGCGCATCACGAGCTCATGGAAGTCGTCCGGCGTGTGCTCGGGGCTTCGGATCACCACCCGGGTCGCTGGGGTGGCGCACAGCTCCTCGAAGCTCACCACGGTCTCGATCCCGTGCAGCTCACCCTCCGGGAAGTAGTCGCTGACCCGGAACCCTCGCCCGAGGTCCTCGACGCCGTACAGCGCGTCCGGCAGCTCCTTGCGAAGCATCCGCAGCGCAGGTGCCGGGTCGAACGTGACCACCTGGGCCAGCTTGTAGCCGTCCGGGACCATCGGGTCGAGGCGAACCGTGACGGCGCCGTTCGAGCAGACCGCCCAACCACGCCGGATACCGAGATGTTGGGCGACCGGCATCATCGCGAGCACCGAGCGTCCGGTCGCGAGCACCACATGGTGCCGCGCCATCCGGACGTTCTCGACCGCCTCGCGGACCATCGGCGTGATCATCCCGCCATAGGTGAGGAGCGTCCCGTCGACGTCGAGCGCCACCATGCGCCAGGTGTCGTCGTGCTCGCTCGGGTCGATCGCAAGGAGGTCGAACACGTCCCTGACGGCAGACTCGTGGGCACCCTCGAACTCGGGCTCGGGGAGGTGCGAGGACGGATTCATCGGATCACCGGCTCCAGCATCTCACGGCCGCCCAGGTAGGGGCGCAAACCCACCGGAACCCGTACCGAACCGTCGGGTTGCTGGTGGTTCTCCAGGATCGCCACGATCCAGCGGGTCGTGGCCAGGGTCCCGTTCAAAGTGGCGACGGGTCGGGTCTCGCCACCCTCGGTCCGCTCCCGGATGCCGAGCCGGCGGGCCTGGAAGGTCGTGCAGTTGGACGTCGAGGTCACCTCGAGGTAGCGGGCCTGCGTCGGCAACCACGCCTCGCAGTCGTACTTCCGCGCGGCACTCAGACCGAGGTCACCGGCCGCGACGTCGATCACCCGGTACGGCAGCTCGACCTTGGCGAGCATCTCCTCTTCCCAGGCGAGCAGCCGCACGTGCTCGGCCGCGGCCTGCTCCGGCCGGAGGTAGCTGAACATCTCGACCTTGTGGAACTGGTGGACCCGGATGATGCCGCTGGTGTCCTTGCCGTAGGACCCCGCCTCGCGCCGGTAGCACGCGGACCAGCCGGCGTACCTCAGCGGGCCCGCGCTCAGGTCGAGGATCTCGCCGGCGTGGTAGCCCGCGAGCGCGACCTCGGACGTGCCGGTCAGGTACAGGTCGTCGGCCTCGAGCCGGTACACCTCGTCGGCGTGCGCACCGAGGAACCCGGTGCCCGCCATCACCTCGGGCTTGACCAGAGTGGGCGTGATCACCGGCACGAAGCCGTTGGCCACCGCTTGGTCGATCGCGGCATTGAGCAGGGCGAGCTCGAGCAGCGCGCCGACGCCGGTCAGGTAGTAGAACCGCGCACCGGCCACCTTGGCGCCGCGCACCGTGTCGATCGCGCCGAGCAGCTCGCCGAGCTCTTGGTGGGAGCGCGGCTCGAACCCCTCGGCGGCGAAGTCGCGCGGCGTCCCGACCTCCCGCAGCACGACGTAGTTGTCCTCGCCGCCCGCCGGGACGCCCGGCTCGATCGGGTTCGCCAACCGGTACGCGAGATCGTGCAGCTCGGACTCGGCGTCGTCGGAGGCGGTCTGGGCCGCCTTGACCTGGTCGGCGAGGTGCCGGGCCCGGGTGAGCAGCGTGGGACGATCCGCGGCGGACGCTCGGGCCACCGAGGTGCTCATTGTCTTCTGCTCGGCACGCAGGTTCTCGAAGGCAGCAATGGCGGTCCGGCGACGCGCGTCGGCGTCGAGCACGGCGTCCACCAGGGCCGGGTCGTCGCCGCGGGCCCGCTGGCTGGCACGAACGGCATCAGGGTCATCACGCAGGGCACGAAGGTCGATCACCCGGTGAGCGTATCGAGCCGAGGCAGACCGCGGGTGCCCCACCTGCGAGGCGGCCTATCTCGATGCACCCGAACCGACCTACCCGTACGGTTGCGGCATGACGGCGGGGACGTGGCTGGTGGTGGGCCTGGTCGTGCTGATCGGTGCCGCCCTGACCCTTTCTCTCATCCGCTGGCTGGGCTCGGTGCGGCCGGCTCGGAGCCCGGCGGGCGCGGCCGCCGCGGCCCCCGACTCCTCGTCGGAGGAGACCGAGGACGCACACCGTCCCCTGGTCGCCTTCGTGGTCAACCCGACGAAGCCGGGCATCCCGGCGTTGCGCGAGGCCGCCGTGCGGGCCTGCGCGGGTCAAGACCTGCCGGCCCCTCTGTGGTTCGAGACCACGCCCGAGGACCCGGGTCGCCGGCAGTCCCGCGACGCGGTACGGCGGGGCGCGGACCTGGTCGTCGCCGTCGGTGGTGACGGCACCGTCCGGGGCGTGGCGGAAGGCGTGGCCAGCTCCGGCATCCCGATGGGCGTGGTGCCGATCGGGACCGGGAACCTGTTCGCGCGCAACGTGGACATCCCGCTCGGCAACGCCGAGAGGGCACTCGCAGTTGCGCTCACCGGGCGGGACCGCGCCGTCGACATCGCGTGGCTCGAGATCGAGCGGGCGAACGGAGCCATCGACGAGAGCGAGCACCTCTTCCTCGTGATCGCAGGCCTCGGCTTCGACGCCCGGATGGTCGCCGGGACGGATGAGAACCTCAAGAAGTGGGTCGGTTGGCTGGCCTACTTCTTCAGTGCTGTCCGGCATCTGCATGGCCCGCGGATGCACGTCCAGATGGTGGTCGACGAGCGCGCGAGCCGACCGCTGAAGCTGCGCAGCCTGATGATCGGCAACTGCGGCAAGCTCCCGGGCGGCCTGACCCTGATGCCCGACGCCCTGGTGGACGACGGGTGGCTGGACGTCGCCGCGATCGACACCCGCGGCGGGATCCTGGGCTGGGGGCAGCTCTTCGGCGAGGTCGTGCTGCAGGGCTTCGGGGTGCAGTCCCGGCTCCGGGCCCGAGTCGGCCGGATGGACCACGTGCGCGGCCGGCAGGTCGTCGCACGGGTCGATCACCCGGTCCACGTCCAGGTCGACGGCGATGTGCTCGGCAAGGCGAGTCGCGTCCGGGCCCGGGTCGATCCGGGGGCCCTCATCATCCGGGTGCCGGACGTCGAGGATGCCCGGGCCTGACACCGTGCCGGCGATCGCGCCTAGTGCGTGCTGCCGTTCCGTAGTGCGGCGACCCACCCGCGGGCGTCGGCGAACTCGGCGTCGGTGGTACCGACCTGGACCTCGACCGGTGTGCTCACGGCGCTCGGGTACGAGCCGAGGAACCGCACCTGCGGGCACACCCGGTGCAGGCCCATCAGCGCCTCCGCCATCCGCTCCTCCGCGACATGGCCGATCGCGTCGATCGAGAACGAGTAGCGACCGAGCTCGTCGCCGATGGGCCGCGACTCGATCCGCGACAGGTTCACGCCACGCGCCGCGAACTGCTCGAGCATCTCCAGCAGCGCGCCGGCCCGGTCGCTGGCCAGGTGCACGACGAGCGTCGTCTTGTCCGATCCGGTCGGCGCCGGCACCTGCCCCGGGTGGCCGACGACGACGAACCGGGTCACCGCGGACTCGTTGTCCGACACGTGCTCGGCCAGGACGGCGAGACCGTAGTGCGCGAGCGCCGGCGGCGGGACGAGCGCCGCGTCGAAGCTCAGCTGTTCGTCGGTGCCCGCGAGCAGCGCGGCGGGCGCCGTGTTGGAGGTAGCCGGTACGTGGGTGACGTGCGGCAGGTTCGTGTTCAGCCAGCGCCGGCACTGGGCCCACGCGTGCGGGTGGGCGGAGATCCGGCGGACGTCGGCCAGCCGGGTCCCGGCCCGAGCGGCGAGAACGAAAGTCACCGGCACGAGCATCTCGCGCAGGAGGACCAACGGAGCGCCGGTGGCCAGGGTGTCCAGGGTCGCCGTGACCCCGCCCTCGACGGAGTTCTCGATCGCCACGACCGCGAAGTCCGCATCGTCGGACCGGACTGCTTCGATGGCCCCGACCACGTCGATCTGCGGGAGGTAGACCGCCTCCTCGGGCGAGGCCACCTGTCGGAGCGCGGCCTCGGTGAAGGTACCGGCCGGTCCGAGGTAGGCGTAGCGGGGCGGGTTCGTGCTGGTCATCGCCGTGCTCCTTCGGGTCTCGGACGGGCGGGTCGGGGCGATGCGGGCTCCGGGCGCCTCGAGCCTAGCGACGCAACCTAGCCGGTTCAGGTTAGTGCGCCCGTAGGCTGGTGCGATGCTCCATTTCGCCGCTGCGGGCGCCGGGCGCGCTCGCTCGACCCGTCGGCGCGCGGCGCCGGCCGCCTTCGCCGGATCGCTCGTCGTGGCCGGGGTGCTCGTGGGTGCCCTCCTCACGGCCGGCGCGGCGAACGCGGCCGATCCGGGCCAAGGGCGCGTCGTCGTCGTCGGGGTCGCCGGGCTGCGCTGGGCGGACGTGAGCCCTGAGGCCACGCCCGCGCTGTGGAGCCTCGCGCAGCACGCCGCGATCGGGACCGTGGCTGCCCGCAGCGTCCGCTCGTCCGCGTGCCCGGCGGACGGCTGGCTCGCGATCTCCGCGGGGGCGCGCGCTGCAGATGCTGCCGGGGCGACCGAGGCCGAGTGCCGCACCCTGAGCGACCCGGGGTTCGGCGCGCCCGTGCCCGGGTGGTCCGACTACCTCGCAGCGGTGCGCGATCAGAGCTACGACGCGCGGCTCGGCACGCTCGGGAGCGCGCTGCGCGCGTCCGGCGTCTCCGCGTCCGGCTTCGGCCCGGGCGCCGCCATCGCGCTGGCTGACCCGGCTGGTGCCCTGGTGGGCGACCACCATCCGGTTCCGACGGACCCGGCAGCGCTGCGTGACGAGCTGGTGGCGGCCATGTCGTCGTCCCGGCTCGTCGTGATCGACGGCGGCGTGGTGCGAGACGGCGGCGGCTCCCCCGACCCGCGCGCCGGCGCGGTCGCGGCGATCGAGAGCCGGGTAGCGGCGGTGCTCGCCGCGTTGGACGTGGCACGGTCGAGCGCCGGGCTCGATCCGACCTTCCTGCTGGTGTCGCTCGCTGACTCCGGGACGACGCCGCAGCTGCAGCTCGCGGCCGCGCTGGGCCCGCCCGCCGACGCCGGAGCGGGACGCTTCGACGACGCACTGCTCGTCGCCGAATCCACCCGGCAGCCGGCGATGCTCCAGGTCACCGACATCGCACCGACGATCGTCACTGCGCTCGGCCTGCCGCCGGACGCGGACGGCGGCGCGTTCGTCGGCGCGCCGATCCGCGCGGACGGGAGCGGTGGCTCGGCGGCCGAGCGGCTGGATCTCGTGCTCGACACCGCCCGGCACGCGTCGGCCGCCGGCCCGGTCGTCACGCCGTTCTTCGGCTGGCTGTTCGGACTCCTCGCACTGCTGGTCGTGGTGGTCGTCGCAGGGCTGGCCCGCCGCTCCTTCGACCGGCCCGGTGCGCTCCGTGCCCTGCGGATCGTCGGAGTGGCGTTCGCCGCGACGCCGGTTGCCTCACTTCTGGCGAATGCGGTCCCGTGGTGGCGTTCCGGCCGCCCCGGTCTGGCCCTCGCGGCCGTCGTCCTGGCCGGTGTCGCAGTCATCGGCGCGCTCGCGCTCCTGCCACGCTCGCGCCGTCGGCCGCTCGGTCCGACGACCGTCGTCGCGGCGATCACGACCGTGGTGATCGCGGCCGACGTGGTCGCGGGGGCGCACCTGCAGGTGTCCGCCGCGATGGGTGTCCAACCGCTCGTCGCGGGCCGGTTCTACGGCTTCAACAACAGCGCATTCGCGATGTTCGCGGCCTCCTCGCTGCTGCTCGCCGCGGCGCTCGCCAACCCCTTGGTCCGAAATGGCCGCCGAGGCCAGGCCGCGGCGCTCGTCGGCGTCATCGGCCTGGTCGCGACGGTGCTGGACGGCGCTCCGGGGATAGGCAGCGACTTCGGCGGCCCGGCGGAGCTCTTCTCGGCCTTCGCGGTGCTGGCCCTCCTCGCCGCCGGGATCCGGTTGACCTGGGCCCGGGTGCTCGGCGTGCTGCTGGCCGGCGGCGCGATCCTCGGCGTCTTCGCCTTCGTCGACTGGCTGCGGCCCGCCGCGAGCCGGACCCACCTGGGCAGATTCGTGCAGACCGCGATCGACGGCGGGGTCTGGCCGGTGGCCCGGCGCAAGCTAGGGCAGAGCCTCGGCCCGGTGTTCGGCAGCTGGACCGGTCTGCTGGCTCTCGCGGCAGTGATCCTGATCGTCGTCGGCCTGTGGCAAGCGTGGCGTCGCTCGGCGAGGGCGCCTGACGGCGGCGCGCTCACCCAGCTGGCGGGCGATGAAGGTGCCGAGGCGCTTCGCACCGAGCTACCGATGCTGCGGCCGGTGGTCCTCGCGCTCGCGATCGCCCTCGGCATCGGGTTCCTGGTGAACGACTCGGGCATCACCATCCCGGCGATCGGCATCGCGGTGGCGCTCCCCCTGCTGCTCGCGACGTGCTCGACCTGGTTGCTGGGGCGACCGGCGCGCTAGCCCTGCTTCTTGCCTTGCTGCTTGCCATGCTTCTTGCCCTGGTCGCTGCGCCGGGGCGCGACCCGCTCCCGGACGCCGTCGACGACGTCGCGGACCCGGCGCGCGTTGATCGCGAGCAGCACGTCGCGGTACTGGGCGGCACGGTGCAGCTGCCCACGGAGGTCGTTGCCGGAGCCGCGGTGGGTCAGGTCGCACGGCACCTCGACCGCGACGAAACCCTTGCCGACCAGGTCCATGGTCATGCCCGTCTCAACGCCCCAGCCGTGCGCGAGAGGGGTCGCAGCCTCGAACGCCTCCCTGGTCAGGCACCGCGTCCCGGAGAGCGGCTGTCGAGGTGTCCAACCCGTCGACTGCCGGATGGCCTTGCGCGCAAGAGAGATCACGAATCCGTGTCCACCGGCGCTGGCGGGCCGCGGGATGACGGCGATCGACAGGTCGGCCTTCTGCTCGAGCACCGGCGTCACGAGCGGCGCCGTGTTGACCGCCGACTCGCCCAGGTCGCCGTCGATGAACAGCAGGAGCCGAGGCGGTCGGTCGGGCGCGTCGCGCATCTCGACGACCGCGGCGCCGGTCTCCATCGCGGCGGCCTTGCCGCGGTTGTGCGAGTGGCGGACGACGACAGCGCCGGCCTCCCGCGCGATGTCCTGGGTCTTGTCCTCGCTGCCGTCGTCGACGACGAGAACGAGGTCGACATGGGGGATCGCGCGGGCGGCGCGGACAGTGGTGGCGATCATCCCGGCCTCGTCCTTGGCGGGAATGATGACGGCAACGCGCTGCTCGCTCCGGTCGCCGCGCTGCGCAGTCACCTTTTCAGCCTAGCGATGCGAGCGGGCCCACGGCTGGTCGCAACGCTCAGCGCAGGGTGAGCTGCCGGGAGACGAGCCCGGCGCGAGCGCGGCGCTCGTTCCCGTCGAGCGGTGCGTCGTCGGCCAGGGCGGCCTCGAGACGGAACTGAAAGGCGACGGTCGGCTGCTCGATGTCCGCCGCCTCGGTGCCGGGGACCAGGTCCCATACCGGAACGACGATCCCGCACGAGCGGAAGGCGCCGACGAGCCTGGTGCCCGCGCCGAGCGTCGCCTCGCGCCGCGCGTGCAACCTGGCCAGCGCGTCGAGGAGCTTCTCCTCCTCGTGCGGCATCGCCCAGCGCAGGAACTCCCGGTCTCCCATCCGGCACCAGTAGGCGCTCTCGACGCCGGTGAGCTTGACGGTCGGGACCACGGTCGCGTTCGCCTCGTCGAGCGAGGCCTTGGCCTCCGCACTGACGTCCGCGTCCGGCGCCAACCAGAAGTCGAAGCCGTCGTGAACGGTCACCTCGAAGGTGTCGCTCGGTTCGAGGACGTCCTGCAGGCGTGGGCCCGGGATCGCGGCCGGAGCGTGCTCGAGGGGGTTGCCCGGTTCGAGCGCACCCCCGGCGATCAGGTTCGCCGCGATGTCGCGGCTCGCGTCGCCCGAGCTGGGGATGGCCTGGAGCGCGACCAGCAGCACGCCGTCGGCACGGTGCAGGGCGGGCCAACCGGCGGGGAGCACGGTCGCGATGACGACGTCGCGGGCGCCGTAGGCCTTGCGGGTCCGCACCGTCGCGGTGGCCGACGGGACCACTTCGCGCAGCGCCACCCAGTCGGCCTCACCGGGCAGCCCTTCGAACGGGCGCAGCACGAATTCGACGGAAGTCTTTGATGCCATGGTGCGAGCGTACCGGGGGGTGGCCGGCGCGACCCGCGCAGACCTGGCTGGCTGGGTCCCAGCCGCCGGTGGCAGGATCGGCGCATGCACCCACGCGCCGGGACTGTGGCCCTACCCGAAGATCTGATCGATGTCGACGCGCTCGTCGCGGCGTACTACGACCGCGCACCGGACGTCGACGACCCCGCGCAGCAAGTCGTGTTCGGGACCTCGGGGCATCGCGGCTCGAGCCTCGACGGCGCCTTCAACGAGGCCCACATCATCGCGATCACGACGGCGATAGTGGAGTACCGGCGCGGCCAGGGCTTCGACGGGCCGCTGTTCATCGGACGAGACACCCACGGGCTCTCGCTCCCGGCCTGGCGGACTGCGCTGGAGGTGCTCGCCGCCGCGGGCGTTCACGTACAGATCGATGCTCGCGCTTCGTACACACCGACGCCGGCCGTCTCCCACGCGATTCTGCGCCACAACGGCGCCGGCACCACCGCGGGGGTCCGGACCTCCGGTGCGGGCCTCGCGGACGGCATCGTCGTCACGCCGTCGCACAACCCGCCACGGGACGGTGGTTTCAAGTACAACCCGCCGCACGGCGGGCCCGCAGACTCAGACGCGACCGGCTGGATCGCGCGACGCGCGAACGAGCTGCTGCGTTCCGGCGTGGCCGCGGTCCCGCGGCTGAGCCTCGATGCCGCGCTCGCCGCCGAGACCACGGGTCGGCACGACTTCCTCGGCACCTACGTCGACGACCTCGCGTCGGTCCTGGACCTCGACGCGATCCGGCGGGCGGGCGTCCGCATCGGCGCCGACCCGCTCGGCGGCGCCTCGGTGGAGTACTGGGGCGCCATCGGCGAGAAGTACGCGCTCGACCTGACCGTGGTGAACCCGACGGTCGACCCGCGCTGGGCCTTCATGACCCTGGACTGGGACGGCAAGATCCGGATGGACTGCTCATCGCCGTACGCGATGGCCTCCCTCGTCACGACGATGGCGGGCGGTGGACCCGGCCGCCCGGCGCCGTACGACATCGCGACCGGGAACGATGCCGACTCCGACCGGCACGGCATCGTCACGCCGGACGCCGGCCTGATGAACCCGAACCACTACCTCGCGGTGGCGATCTCCTACCTGTACGGCGGGGCGCGGTCGAACTGGCCGGCGTCGGCGGCGGTGGGCAAGACCCTCGTCTCCTCGGCCTTGATCGACCGGGTCGCGGCATCGCTGGATCGCCGCCTGCTCGAGGTGCCCGTCGGCTTCAAGTGGTTCGTGCCGGGACTGCTCGACGCGTCGGTCGCGTTCGGTGGCGAGGAGTCGGCCGGTGCGTCGTTCTTGCGCCGCGACGGCTCAGTCTGGACCACGGACAAGGACGGGATCCTGCTCGCGCTGCTCGCCTCCGAGATCCAGGCGGTCACCGGTCGCTCGCCCTCGCAGCTGCACGCCGACCTGGTCTCACGGTTCGGTGAGTCCTGGTACGCCCGGGTCGATGCGCCCGCGACGCGCGCGGAGAAGGCGACCCTCGCGGCGCTCACTCCGGACCGGGTCACCTCGACGACGCTGGCCGGCGAGCCGATCACCGCGACCCTGACGGCCGCACCAGGGAACGGCGCGGCGATCGGTGGCCTCAAGGTCACCACCGAGAAGGCGTGGTTCGCCGCGCGGCCGTCGGGCACCGAGGACGTGTACAAGATCTACGCCGAGTCGTTCGTCAGCGCCGAGCACCTGACCCAGGTGCAGGACGCCGCTCGTCAGCTCGTCAGCGACGCCCTCGCCGGCTGATCGACTCGCTCCGGCGCGGCTGGCTGGAATCCCGGGTGGTCGAGTGCAACCGGGCCGCCGCTGGTCAAATGGCTTGGCGCCGAGTGGCAGGATCGATGGGTGCTCCAGCCGTATCGCGCTGTGCTGTCTACCCCTGGCGCGCTGCGATTCTCGGCAGCCGCGTTCGTCGCGCGTGCCCCGATGTCGATGGTCAGCATCGCGATGGTGCTGATGATCTCCGCGGAGTACGGCTCGTACGGCCTGGCCGGCAAGGTCTCAGCCGCCCATGTCCTCGTCGCGGGCGGCTCGAACCCGATCCTGGCCCGCTTGATCGACCGGCACGGGCAGGCAACGGCGATCCGGCCCGTCCTCGCCATCGGCGCCGTGGGTCTCGTCGGGCTGATCGTGACCGGATCTGTACATGGTCCGGAGTGGGCCTTGTACGCCACGGCCATGCTCGCCGCTCTGTCGACCGGTCCAACCGGTGCGATGGTCCGCTCACGTTGGACGCACGCCCTCACCGACCCTCGCGACCTGCACACCGCCTACGCGCTGGAGTCCTCGCTCGACGAGCTCTTGTTCATCGTCGGCCCGGCGCTGGCCACCGTGCTCTGCACGAACGTCGCACCGGTCGCCGGACTCGTACTACCCGTCTTCGCCGCGGCCGCCGGCGGGTACTGGTTCTTGTCGCAACGCGCGACCGAGCCGCCGTCCCTGCGTTCGAGGTCCGAGTCGGGAGTGGCGTCCCGCGACGCCGAGGGGCCGCGGACCTCGGTCCTTCGCTCCGCCGGGATGCGGGTCCTTGCCCTGATCTTCGTGGCGGTGGGCGCACTCTTCGGCGCGTGCGACGTCGCGACCGTGGCATTCACCGAGGAGCACGGGCACAAGGGCGCCACCGGCATCGTGCTCGGGGTGTTCGCGCTCGGCTCGTTCCTGGCCGGTCTCCTGTATGGAGCGCACCAGTGGCTGTCGCCCTTGTCGCGCCGGTTCGTCATCCTCGTCGCGGCTCTCGCGCTGGGCGTCTCCGTCTTCTTCTTCGTGACGAGCATCCCGATGCTCGCGGCCGTCATGTTCGTCGTCGGCTTCGCCATCGCACCAACCCTGATCACCGGGAACCAGCTGATTCAACGACTGGTGCCCGGCCGACAACTGACCCAGGGCTTCGCCTGGTCGGGGACGGCGATCAGCCTCGGCGTCGCCGCCGGGTCGGCCCTGGCCGGCATGGCGATCGACCGGATCGGATCCCGCGGCGGCTACCTCGTGGTGATGGGCTCCGCCGTGTGCGCGGCCGTCATCGCGATCTCCGCCGTACGTGCGCTCCGCGGTGAGCGCGGCGGGGTGGCCTCCGGCCGGACCTCGGTCGCACCGAGCACAGCCGGCGGGTGAACCTCCGTCAACAGCGCGCGGTGCGCGGCGAACAGCGCGCGGCGGATGCGTCGTCGGGGTCCCATCGTTCCGATTGACGCTTCATCTAAAGCGACGGATAGTGGCGAGGACATCCGCAACGACCGAGGAGTCAGCATGACCAAGTTCTTGCTCACCTATACGACGTCGACGGTGGCCACGGAGCCGATGACGAGCAGCAATCCCGAGAGCGCGCAAACCGAGATGGATGCCTGGAACGCATGGGCCGCGCGGTGCGGAGCGCACCTGATCGACTTCGGCGCACCGCTGGGAAACGGACAGACCGTGACGGGCGCGGGCGCCGGCCCGAGCAGCGGCGGCGTCACCGGCTACTCGCTCGTCGGGGCCGACAGCATGGACGAGGCCGTCGCACTCCTCGATGGCCATCCGTTCTTCGCCGACCCGGGCGCTGCGATCGACGTGTACGAGTCCCTACCCATGTGAGCTCGGCCGCGGGTCGAAGGGGCGGGCGGTGCCACCGACGTGATCAGCGGGGCATCGAGCGCCCCGGCGACGTCCTGTGCAGAGACCGCACGGCGCTGGCTGACCCAACGCCGAGGTAGCGCCTCAGCGTCAGGGCATGGGGCCTGGAGTCCCGATCGTGACGCGATGGGTCTACCTCGGCGCGAGCGCACGCCGGGTCGGGGCTCCGGGTAATGGGTTCCTGGTTCGCGGGCGGCAGCAACTAACCTTGCGCAGTGCGTTCGGACGGCGTCGCCGTCGACGACATATCGGCGAACCCCGAGGAGAGCACCCCCGTGATCCGGGTCGAAGGCCTGACCAAGGAGTTCACCCGACCTAAGCGCCAGACCGGCCACTTCGCCGGGCTGCGCACCATGGCGACCCGCGAGGTCGAGCGCACCACCGCCGTCGACGACGTCTCGTTCGACATCCAGTCCGGCGAGATGGTCGGCTACATCGGCCCGAACGGCGCCGGCAAGAGCACCACGATCAAGATCATGACCGGCATCCTGGTGCCCACCTCAGGCACGGTCGAGGTCGGCGGCGTCGTGCCGTGGAAGGACCGCCAGCGAAACGCCCTGCAGATCGGCGTGGTGTTCGGTCAGCGCACCCAGCTCTGGTGGGACCTGCCGCTCAAGGACTCGCTCGACCTCATCGCGACCCTGTACCGGATGCCGCCGGAGCTGTACCGGAAGCAGTTCGACCGGTTCGTCGACATGCTCGACATGGCCGAGTTCCTGGACCGGCCGGTGCGGCAGCTGAGCCTCGGCCAGCGGATGCGTGGCGACCTCGCCGCGGCGATGCTCTACCAGCCTCGCATCCTCTACCTGGACGAGCCGACGATCGGGCTCGACGTCGTCGCTAAGGCCACCATGCGGGACTTCATCGAAGAGGTGAACCGAGAGCACGGCACCACGGTGGTGCTGACCACCCACGACATCGCCGACGTCGAGCGGCTCTGCTCCCGCGTCATCCTGATCGACCACGGTCGGGTGCTCTACGACGGGACCCCCGCCGAGCTGAAGCTGCGGTACGCGCCGCACCGAACGCTCGTCGTCCGGGTGGCGGGTGACGGCGAGCAGACCGACCCGATGACCGACGCCGACGTCGCGGCGTTCGGTGCCGAGATCGTGCCCGACGACGGCGCGGATCCGGACCTGGTGCGACTGCGGTTCGAGGGTGGCCGGACGGCGGCGTCGGACCTGATCGCGGCGCTCGCCGCGCGGTACTCGATCGCCGACGTGTCGATCGTCGAGCCGGACCTCGAAGGCGTGGTGCGCCAGATCTACTTGCGGCAGGGGTTGCCGGAATGACCGCCGTCACGCTGACGACGGACCTCCCGCCGCTCGCCGCGCGGCCATGGTGGCGGCAGTGGGGAGCGTTGCGGCACGTCGCGCGGTTGCGAGCGGCGGCGATGTTCGCGTACCGCAACACGATGCTGCTGTTCCTCGGCGTCTCGATCGTGCAGATCTTCATGCTCAAGAAGGTGTGGGGGGCGCTCTATGCGGCCCGGCCGGGGGTCCTCGCTATCCCGCTCGCGGACCTGATCGTCTACCTCACGATCGCGAACCTGATCGTCTGGTCGTTCCCGACGCACACCGTCAGCCGGTACCTGCGCGAGCGGATCCGGGAGGGCTCCGTCGTCTTCGATCTGGTGCGGCCCGTCGGGTTCGTGCCGCAGATGGTGGCTCAGCTGGTCGGTGCCCTCGGCGGGTCGCTCGTCATCATCGTGATCGCCCTGCCCGTGGTCGCCCTGGCCGGCAGTCTGTCGCTGCCGGCCGGAGCGCAGGCCGCCGGGATGTTCGCGGTGTCGTTGCTGTGCGCGTACGGGATCGCCGGGCTGCTCTCGATGATGCTGTCGATGGTCGCGTTCTGGACCCTCGAGATCGACGGGCTGACGATGCTGTACGTGCTGGTCGCGAGCTTCCTCTCGGGGGCTCTCGTGCCGGTCGCGGTCTTCCCCGGGGCGCTGCGGACCGTGGTCGAGTGGCTGCCGTTCCAGGCGACCACGTACGTACCGGCGAGCATCTACGTCGGCTCGCTCACGGGCCCGGAGGCCTGGCGGGCCATCGGGCTGCAGCTGGCGTGGGTCGTCATCCTCGGACTGGCGGCTGCTCTGATGTGGCGGCGGGCGATGCGCCGCGTCGTCGTGCAGGGCGGGTGATGAGCGTGTCCGAGGCCGTGGCGACGACTCCGGCGCCGGCTGAGGTGGCACCGCTCCGGCCGACCTTCGCGGAGAGCGTGGGCGTGACGTGGACGCTGATCAAGGCGGCGTTGCGTGGTGCGGCGCAGTACCGGCTCAACTTCGTCCTGCTCGCGCTGATGGGCATCGCGTACCAGGGCAGCGGTTTCGCCTTCATCGCGGTCGTCCTCAGCCGGTTCCCGAGCATCGGCGGCTGGACCTTCCCGGAGATCGCCGTGCTGTATGCGCTCCGGGTGCTGGCGCACGCCACGTACCTGGTGCCGCTCTACATGCTGAACGAGCTGGATGACCTGGTCCGCAACGGCACCTTCGACCGGTTCCTGGTCCGCCCGCTCAACCCGCTCATCCAGGTGCTGACCCGACGGTTCAGCGTCAACACGCTCGGCGATGTCCTCACGGCGATCGGGATCCTGACCTTCGCCAGCTCGATCGCCCACCTCAGCTGGACCCCGGCGCACATTCTGTTCGCCGCTGCCGCCGTGCTGGGTGGTGCGCTGATCGAGGGTGCGCTGGCCCTCGGCATCTCGTCGCTGAGCTTCCGGTTCGTCGAGGTGTGGCCCGCCAGGTACCTGGTCGACAACGTGCTGCTGAACTTCGGCTCGTACCCGCTCTCGGTCTTCGGCTTCGTCGCGCAGTGGGCGCTGACCTGGATCCTGCCGGTCGCGTTCATCGCGTGGGTGCCCGCAGCGGTGATCCTCAACCACACCGGCGGGCTCGGCGTCTCCGGCGCGATCGCGTGGCTCGCTCCGGTGGTCGGCGCGGTGTGGTTCGCACTCAGCTACCAGTTCTGGCGGCACGAGCTCAAGAACTACACGAGCACCGGGAACTGAGAGCGGCCGGTCATCGCGCGGGCGGGCCGGCGGAGGATGCCTACTCCACCTGGCAGTCGGTGCAGAAGTAGACCGCGCCACCGAGGTAGGCCATCTTCGCCACCCGCGCCCCGCAGCGCGGGCAGGGCAGCTCGAGAGTGGTGCGGCTCATCACGGTCGCGTACCCGCCGGGGCGGCCGAACAAGTCGCGTTCGGTGTCCCGCCCGCCGGCCGTGGTCATGTCGGCCAGGGTTCCGGTGACCGAGGCGAAGAGCACCTCTTGCTCGGCGTCGGTCAGCGTGGTCACCTTCCGCTTCGGGTGCAAGCGCGCGTTCCACAGAATGTCCTGCAGCACACCGTTGCCCAGCCCGGGGATGCGCTGACCGGTGGCGAGGAAGGCCTTCGCGGAGAGGGCGCGCGCTCTGCTGTCGACGAGCAGGGAGGCGAAGTATGCGGCGTCGAACGCGTCGGTCAGCGGCGAGGGCTTGGCCATGGCGACCTTGTAGTACGGGTTGTTGTTCTCACCGTCGTGGAACACCTGGATCCCGCCGTACATCGCCACGGTGACCAGCAACGTCGAGCCGTCGTCCAGGTCGATCCGCAACTGGTGCCTGGGCGGCAGCGCCGCGTCGGCGGGATAGAGCTGGGGGAAGGCGCCCTCACTGAGCACGATGCGCAGGTCGTCGGCCTCGACCGACAGGTGGCCGGCCCAGGCGGTGGCTCCGGTGATCCGCCGGCCGACCAGGAGGCCCGGATAGCTCGCGGGGTCGCCGAAGAACCCCATCATCTTGTGCGGGGTGTGGTTGGCCTCGGCGCCGGTGACAGCGCGCCCGATGAGGGTGTCGGCGACCTGGGTGGCGAGGGCAGCGGCTTCAGGCAGCTCGATCATGGACGGCTTTCTCGATGGTGACGGCTCGGCGTCAAGCGGCGCACCGCCAGAATATGACCCCCGGTCACGGCGCGGAGACGGAACTCCCGGACCGCTACTCGAAGCGCGCGGGGTCCCCGGCGCCCACCCGGAGCACCTTCGGGTATCCCTCGGACCAGTCGACGACGGTGGAGGCCTCCTTGCCGCAGTCCCCGGAGTCGACAACCGCATCCAGGACGCTGTCCAGCTCCTCCTTGATCTGCCAGCCCTCGGTCATCGGGTCCTCCTGATCGGGCAGCAGCAGCGAGCTGGACAGCAGCGGCTCGCCCAGCTCACGCACCAGTGCCGACGCGACCGGGTGGTCCACGATCCGCACTCCCACCGTGCGCTTGCGGGGGTGGGCCAGCCGTCGCGGCACTTCGTGCGTCGCGGGCAGGATGAACGTGTACGGGCCGGGAGTGGCGGCCTTGATCGCTCGGAACGCCGCATTGTCGAGGATCACGTATTGGCCGATTTGCGCGAAGTCGGCGCACACGAGCGTGAAGTGGTGCCGCTCGTCGAGGTGACGGATCCGACGGATCCGATCCGCGCCGTCGTGGCTGTCCATCCGGGTGCCGAGGGCGTAGCACGAGTCCGTGGGGTAGGCGATGAGCGCGTCCCGGCGCAGCAGGGCGACCACCCGTTCCACGATGCGCGGCTGAGGGTCGGTGGGGTGGATGTCGATGTACCGGGCCATGCGTTGGAGCCTAGGCCGAGGGATCGTGCCTCGCGACGCGCACGACCGCTACGCCGGCCGACCCGAATGGCCGGCCCGCGCCGAACCCTGTCGCCCGCGTGCTCGTCACCCGGGCGACAGGCGTCTCCGGGCGCGAGCCCGGCAAAGTCGCCGCGAAGTCGTCACTCTGACGCTAGATCGTCACTTCAAACACCCGATCTCGCGTCAAAGTGACGACCTTGCGCCATCGGTCCGGACATCCCGGTACACAGGCGTCTCCGGAGACCGCCCCGCGAAACCACCCCTCGAAGCCACCACTTGACTTCCCGCCCGTTTCGACTCTATTGTGAGCGCTTGTTCATGAACGCCTGTTCATATAGAGGAGGAGAGATGGCAGACATCACTCTCGACGGCCTGGGGAAGCGCTTCGGCGCGGTCACCGCCGTCGAGGACCTGAGCCTTGAGATCAAGCCGGGCAACGTGACCGCGTTCCTGGGCCCGAACGGCGCCGGCAAGACCACCACGATGCGGATGGTCCTCGGACTGGTCCGGCCCACGTCCGGTCGCGCGCTCATCGGCGGGCGGCCGTACTCCCGACTGCCCGAACCTCGGCGGACGGTCGGCGCCGTCCTCGGCCCGGACGGGTTCCACCCCGGCCGCTCCGGGCGCGACCACTTGCGCGTCATCGCGCGCGCGGCCCGGATTCCGGCCGGCCGGATCGACGAAGTGCTCGAGCTGGTCGAGCTCACCGCTGCCGCCGAGCGGCGGGTCGGCACCTACTCGCTCGGGATGCGTCAGCGCCTCGGGCTCGCGGACGCACTGCTCGGCGACCCCGGCGTGCTGATCGCCGACGAGCCGGCCAACGGGCTCGACCCCGAGGGGATCGCGTGGCTCCGCGGCTTCCTCCGCTCCATCGCCGACGACGGTCGCACGGTCCTCGTGTCCAGCCATCTCCTGGCCGAGGTCGCCCGAACGGCAGACCGCATCGTCGTCATCGGCGACGGGCGGTTGCGCTTCGACGGCGACCTGGCCGAGCTCGCCGGACCCGCCGGTCCGGGCGATGCCGACGCCCTCGAGAACGCGTTCCTTCGACTGACGGTAGGTGCAGCAGCATGACCACCTCGATCCGGAGCCTGTGGGCCGCCGAGCTTCTCAAGCTCAACAGCACGCGCGCCGCCCGTTGGATCGTCATCGGCGCGGCGCTGCTCGCCGCCTTCGTGATCAGCGGCGCCGTCGCCTTCGGGGGCGTTTCGCTGAACGAGCTCGCGACCGACGCCGGCCTGCGCACCGTCCTCGAGCACGGCGGGCTGGCCGCGATCATGCCGCTGATCCTCGGCATCCTGATCAGCGCCGGCGAGTACCGGCACGGCACGGTCGTCGACACGTTCCTCACCGAGCCACGGCGCGCCCGGGTGATCGGGGCCAAGCTGCTCGCCGGCGCGACCGCCGGCGTCGTCGCGGGCATCGGGTGCGCCATCGCGACCGCGGTGACAGCCTCCGCGTGGTACTCGGCGAAGGACGTCACGTTCGACCTCGGGTCGACGGCGGTCGTGAGGAGCCTGGTCGGCATCGTGCTGTGGGACCTGCTCTACGCGGTGATCGGCGTCGCCGTCGGTTCGCTCATCCGGGCGCAGGCCGCGGCGATCGTCACGGCAGTCGTCTGGATCTTCGTCGCGGAGACCGCGCTCTCGGAACTGGTCGTTTCGCTCGGGCGCTGGCTGCCCGCGACTGCCGCTCGAACCCTCGGCAACGCTCCCGACGCGGGACTGCTCCCGCAGGTCGGGGCCGGCGTCGTGCTCCTCGGCTGGGCGGCCGTCGCGGCCGTCGGAGCCGCGGCTGTCACGATGCGGCGTGACGTGGCCTGACCGGTCTGATTGGATGCCCAGCATGAGCCCCCGGCGCGCGAAGGTCCTGCGGGACCGAGGCGACTCCGATTCGCCGGGGGCCCTGCGGCGGCACCTCATCGCTGTCACCCAGCACCTGCTCGCGGCCCACGGGCTCATCGGCTTGACCACTCGGCAGATCGCGCGCGAGGCGAAGGTGTCGGACGGCGTCCTCTACAACCACTTCGCCGGCAAGGACGAGCTGGTGCTCACCGCGCTGGGCGAGCGGGCGACCGAGCTCGTCCGGGACTTCCTTGCGGCGCGGCCCGAGCCGGGCGCCGCCACGCTCGAGCAGAACCTGGCTCAGCTGGCGCGCGCGGTGCTCGAGTTCAGCGCGGGCATCGTTCCCCTCGTCACCGGCCTGTTCGGCCAGGCGGACCTGCTCCACGCCTTCCTCTCGGGGATCCATGCCGACCAGGTCGGACCGCAGGCTGCGTTCGCGGCCACCGTCGAGTACGTCGCGGCGGAGCAGCACCTCGGCCGCGTGGCCGACGACGTCGACCCGGTCGCCGTCGCCCAGCTGCTGTTCGGCGCGTGCCAGCTGCATGGGCTCGTGTCGCAGCTGCGGTCGGCCGAGGATGAGGCGCCGGAGCAGGACGCAGTGCCGGCGGCCGATCTCGACGCGATCGTCGTTGTGCTCCTCCGCGCACTCCGCCCCGTGCGCTGAACGTCCGCTCGGGCTACTTCCCGATCAGCGACATGTCGGGGTACCGGTCGCCGCTCACCGCGCCCTTCGGCATGGCGCCCTCGAGCGCCGCAAGGTCCTCGGCGCTCAGCTCGACGGCGTCGGCGACGACGTTGAGCTCCAGGTAGGCGCGGCGCTTGGTGCCCGGTATCGCCACCACGTCGTCGCCCCGGGCCAGCACCCACGCGAGCGCGAGCTGAGACGTCGTGATGCCCTTGGCCGCGGCGAGCTGCTCGATCGCCCGGAGCAGTGCGAGGTTCGCCTCGAGCGCCTCGCCCTGGAACCGCGGGTTCGCTCGGCGGAAGTCGTCGTCGGCAAGGGCCGAGGGTTCGGAGATGGCGCCGGTCAGGAACCCGCGCCCGAGCGGCGAGTATGCGACCAGGCCGATGCCGAGCTCGCGGATCGTCGGGAGCGAGGAGTCCTCGATGTCGCGCGACCACAGCGAGTACTCGGACTGCAGGGCCGTGATGGGGTGAACGGCGTGCGCGCGGCGGATCGTGTCGCTGCCGGCCTCGGACAGCCCGAGATGGCGGACCTTCCCCGCCTGCACCAGCTCGGCCATCGCCCCGACGGTCTCCTCGATCGGCACCTTCGGGTCGACGCGGTGCTGGTAGTAGAGGTCGAGGTGGTCGACGCCGAGGCGCTGCAGCGAGTCCTCGCATGCGGCCCGGACGTACGCGGGCGCGCCGCTGATGCCGGGCTCGGCCGCACGGTGCTTCTCCCGCACGATGCCGAACTTGGTGGCCAGGACCACCTGGTCGCGGTGGCCCGCCAGGGCCGTCCCGACGAGGCGCTCGTTGGCGAACGGTCCGTACATGTCCGCGGTGTCGAACAGCGTGACGCCCAGGTCGATGGCGCGGTGGATCGTGGCGATGGACTCGGCGTCGTCGTGCGCGCCGTAGAACTCGGACATGCCCATGCAGCCGAGTCCCTGTGCGGAGACCTCGAGTGCGGTGCCGTTCGCGGCGGAGCCGAGGATTCGGGTTCTCATGATGCGGGTCCTTCCGGGGTCGCTGAGAGGCAGCTGTCGTCCGACAGCTCGCGCTCGTAGTAGCGCAGCGTGTCCGGTGAGATCCCGAGCACGACAGCGGCGTCGGCGATCGAGCGGTGCGGCGCGGTGACGGTAGCCATGGGGACAAGCCAAGACCTTGGAGTGCACTCCAAGTCAAGTGGGTGACGAAGCGGGTTCGATCCTGGGTGCTGCACCGACGTCCCAGGTGCTACACTCGCGCCATGCCCACAGTCCGGCCGCGCCACTCCGTCACCGAGACGGACGAGGTCGCGCGCGCGCTGGACGCCGCCGCCCGACGCTGGCCGGAGGACCGGGACTCCCGCGGACGGCTCCTGGTGCACCTGATCGACCTGGGCTGGAGCAGCTTGCAGATCGAGCTGGCCGACGACGACGACGCGTGGCAGCACACCGTGGACCAGACGGCCGGGGTGTTGGCCGGGGTCTACGGAGCCGGCTACCTGGACCGGATGCGCGAGGAGTGGCCGGAGTGATCGTCCTCGACGCGAGCGTGCTCATCGCCTTCCTGGACCCCACCGACGCGCATCACTCGAGCGCGCGCGACCTGGTGCGCTCGGCATCGGGCCAGGCGCTCGGAGCGAGCGTCCTCACGATCGCCGAGGTCATGGTGGCGCCGGTGCGAGCGGGCCGGACCGCCGTGGTCGACGACGCCCTCGACGCTCTCCGCGTGCAGCGTCTCGCACTGACCGCGGACGTCCTCGTTGCCCTGGCCGAGCTGCGCGTCTCGAGCGGGCTACGGATGCCGGACTGCTGCGTCCTCCTGGCTGCGCACGCGACCGGCGGCACGGTCGCGACGTTCGACCATCGACTGGCGGACGCGGCACGCGCCCTGGGCTTCGACACCACGAGCTGATCAGCCGACGACACCGGCCGTTAACACTCGTCACGTACCCTCGCCTGGTGCATGAAGAAGTCACCATCACCACGCGTCGCGGCATCCGGCTCTCCGGCACGCTGACCGAAGGTGAGTCGGACGCCGCCATCATCTTCTCCCACGGGTTCCTGGACGAGCGCTCGTCGCGCGGCCGGTTCACCGATCTGATGACCGCCTAGGCCGACGCCGGGTACGCCACCCTCGCCTTCGACTACTCCGGGTGCGGCCGTTCCGACGACGAGGTCGTCCTGGTCTCGCGCGAGATCGAGGACTTCAACTCCGTCAGCGCCTTCCTGTCCGACGCCGGTTACCCGCGCCAGGCCGTCCACGGGCACAGCCTGGGCAGCCTGATCGCGCTGCGGGCCAACTCGCCGTGGGTCCGGACCATGATCCTGACCGGCGCGCTCACCGGCCCGCTCGACTACCCGTGGGGCGAGATCTTCTCCGCCGCGCAGATGGACGAGCTCGGCCGCACCGGGCGGATGCGCGTCCCCGACGACGGGCCGACCCCGCGCGAGGCGACCGTCATCGCGGCCGACACGCTCGCGTCGTTCTCGACGATCAGCCAGAGCCAGCTGCTCACCCACTCGCGCGTCGGTCTGCCGCTGCTCCCACCGGGGTCCCGGCTCGAGGTGCTGCGCGGCGCCGATCACGCCCTGCTCGACTACATCGAGGCGGTCGCGCGGCACGGTCTCGACTGGCTCGCCGAGCACCTCCCGGTCGAGGCGGAAGGCCCGCGCACCCGGCTCAGGGCCGATAACCGCGCTGCCGTGGACGCCTAGCACGAGAGTGCGCGTCGCGGAAACGATTCGGGCCCGTCCACCGGGCGAGAAACTGGGCGAAAACGTCTCAACTCACCCCGGCGAACCCTTAGGCTCTGGGCCATGGTTCGAGCCGCCGACCCCGACGAGCAGCAGTACGCGCAGACTGCGCTGCGGCTCGACGCCCCGCCCACCCCGGCGCTCCGCGCCCGCCACACCGGTTCCTGACCGGCGCCGGCCCCACCTCATGCCACGCTGCTTCGGCGACGGAGATCCGCTCTACGAGGCGTACCACGACACCGAGTGGGGCATCCCCGTCCGCGGTGAGCGAGAGCTGTACGAGCGGGTCAGCCTCGAGGCGTTCCAGTCCGGGCTCGCCTGGATCACCATCCTGCGCAAGCGCCCGGCCTTCCGCGCCGCGTTCGCGGGCTTCGACCCCGAGCGGGTCGCCCGCTTCACCGCCGACGACGTCGCTCGCCTCCTTGCGGATGCCGGGATCGTCCGCAACCGGGCCAAGATCGAGGCGACGATCGCGAACGCACGCGCGATGCTGGGGCTGTGGAAGCGGGGCGAGACACTGACCGGGCTGTTCTGGGCGCACGCGCCCGCCGCAGCGGCCGAGCGTCGCCCCCTGACCTGGGCCGATGTGCCGACGCAGACCGACGAGTCCCGCGCCCTGGCGACGGCGCTCAAGGCCGCCGGCTTCCGGTTCGTCGGGCCGACCACCGCGTACGCGTCCATGCAGGCGTGCGGCCTGGTCGACGACCACCTGGCCGGCTGTCCACGGGCCGTAATCGCGCCGCCGTCGGCCGCGGGCACCGCCGTAGGCCTCCCCGCTCAACATCCGGACGGGGCCGTCTCACCCTTCGGCACCAACGCCTAGGATGACCCCGTGACAGTGCGCGACATCCTTGGTGAAGCGCATCTTCAGCGACCCACCGTGTCGTTCGAGCTGTTCCCGCCGCGCACCCCCGAGGCCGAGGCTTCGCTGTGGCCGGCCGTCGAGCAGCTCGCCACGGCGTCCCCGGACTTCGTCTCCGTCACCTACGGGGCGAGCGGGTCCACCCGCACCGCGAGCCGCGCCGTCGTCCGCCGGCTCATCACCGGAACCAAGCTGGTCCCGGTCGCGCACCTGACTTGCGTCGAAGCGAGTCGCGCCGAGGTCACCGACGTCATCGACGAGTTCCTCGACGAGGGAGTCCGCGACTTCCTGGCGCTGCGCGGCGACCCGCCCAGCGGCGTCACCGACTGGCAGCCGCAACCGGACGGGATCCGCTACGCGAGCCAGCTGGTCAGCCATATCCTCGACGTCGCGGCCGGGCGCGGGATCCCCGCGGACCAGGTCAGCGTCGGCGTCGCGGCGTTCCCGGCCGCGCATGCGACCCCCGACGGCCGCCAACAGGCGCTCGACGTGCTCGCCGCCAAGCAAGAGGCCGGCGCGGCCTTTGCGCTCACCCAGGTGTTCTTCGACCCGGAGCAGTACCTAGCGCTCGTCGACGACGCCCGCGACGCCGGCATCACGATCCCGATCGTGCCCGGCGTCATCCCGCTGACGACACCGCGCCGCGCGTACCGACTGGCCGAGCTCACCGGGGTGGCCCTCCCGCCCGGCTTGGTCTCCCGGCTCGAAGGGGCGGACGATGGCACTGCGCAGTACCGCGCGGGAGTCGCGGCAGCACGCGACCTCGCCCAGGAGATCCTCGAGGGGGGGGCGCCGGGCCTCCACGTGTATACGTTCAACAAGCACGCGGCAGCCCTTGACCTGCTGGCTAGCCTCGGTTTGCACGGAGAGAGCTGAACAGGACCGAACCCGCCGAGCCGCACCGCCGCGAACCGACCGCACACGACGACGAGTAGGGACCCATGAGCACGCAGAGCGCTTTCCCGACCGGCACGATCCTCGGCTACCCGCGCATCGGTCCGCATCGCGAGCTGAAGAAGGCAGTCGAGTCGCTGTGGGCCGGCCGCTCTGGCGTCGCCGAGCTCGAGGCGACCGCCGCCGCGCTGCGGAGCCGCACCCGCGCCCGCCTGGTCGAGCTAGGTCTGGACGCCACCGACGGCTCGGTCCCCTCGTCCTTCTCCTACTACGACCAGATGCTCGACGCCATCGCGATGCTCGGTGCGGTGCCGGCCCGGTTCGAGCACCTCCTCGATGCCGACGGCGCGCTCGACCTGCCCGGCTACTTCACCGTTGCCCGGGGCGTGGATGACCTCGCGCCGCTCGAGATGACCAAGTGGTTCGACACGAACTACCACTACCTCGTCCCCGAGATCGGGCCGAGCACCCCCATCCGGTTCGCCTCCGACCGCCCGGTGCGTGAGTTCGCCGAGGGCCTCGCCGAGGGTGTGCACACCCGCCCGGTACTCGTCGGCCCGGTGACGTTCCTGCTGCTCAGCAAGGTCGCCGACGACGCCCCCGACGGCTTCCACCCGCTCGACCGGTTGCCCGAGGTGGTCGCCGTGTACGCGGGGCTGCTGCGCGCGCTCGCCGCCGCCGGCGCGAGCTGGGTTCAGCTGGACGAGCCCGCGCTGGTCTCGGACTCCATCGACGTCCCGATTGCGCGGGTGCAGGAGGCCGTGGCGGTCGCGTACGGCGTGCTGGCCAGCGGGCTGCGGACGCCGACCCGCCCGTCGATCCTGCTGGCCGCCCCGTACGGCAGCCTCGGTGAGTTGTTCGTGACCGTCGCCGCAACGGATGTCGACGCGATTGCGCTCGACCTGGTCAAGGGCAGCGTCTCCTCCTCAGTGGGTGGCCGCCACGCCGCCAGCGAGCCGAGTGCCTCGATCCCCACGGCCACACCGGGCCTGGAGACGAAGACCCTGGTGGCCGGCGTCGTCGACGGTCACAACATCTGGCGCACCGACCTGATCGCTGCGCTCGACCTGCTCGAGACGCTCGGCGGAGTCGCCGGTGCGGTCGCCGTCGGCACCTCCACCTCGCTGCTGCACGTCCCGCACGACGTCGAGGACGAGCCGGAGCTGCCCGCCGCGCTGAAGAGCTGGCTGGCATTCGCGGACCAGAAGGTCGGCGAGGTCGTGACGTTGGCGAATGGTCTGGCCGAGGGCCGCTCCGCTGTTGCGGCGGAGCTGCAGGCGTCCGAGGACGTCAAGGTGACCCGCGCCGCTGCGCCCGGCGTCGTCGTGCCGGTGGTGCGCGAGCGCCTGGCCGGGCTCGGCGAGGCGGACTTCCACCGGGTCGACTTCGCCGTCCGCCAGGTCGCGCAGGACGCCGTGCTGCACCTCCCGCCGCTGCCGACGACGACGATCGGGTCCTTCCCGCAGACCCCGCAGATCCGCCAGGCCCGCGCCAGGCGGCGCACCGGCGAGATCACCGAGGAGCAGTACGCGCACGCGATGCGCGCCGAGATCTTGCGCGTCGTCACGCTCCAGGAGGAGCTCGGCCTCGACGTGCTGGTGCACGGCGAGCCCGAGCGGAACGACATGGTGCAGTACTTCGCCGAGCTGCTCGACGGCTTCGCCGTGACGCAGAACGGCTGGGTCCAGTCCTACGGCTCCCGCTGCGTGCGCCCGCCGATCCTGTGGGGCGACGTGTCACGCCCGGCGCCGATGACGGTCGAGTGGTCCACCTACACGGCCTCGCTCACCAGGAAGCCGGTCAAGGGCATGCTCACCGGCCCCGTGACGATCCTCGCGTGGTCGTTCGTGCGCAACGACCAGCCGCTCGGTGACACCGCCCGTCAGGTGGCGCTCGCTCTGCGCGACGAGCTCACGGACCTGGAGGCGGCCGGCATCGGGATCATCCAGGTCGACGAGCCGGCGCTGCGCGAGCTGCTGCCGCTGCGCAAGGCGGACCAGCGCGAGTACCTCAGCTGGTCGGTGGGCTCGTTCCGCCTGGCGACCGCGGGGGTCCGCGAAGAGACGCAGGTGCACACACACCTGTGCTACTCGGAGTTCGGCGAGATCATCGACGCGATCGACGGGCTGGACGCGGACGTCACTTCGATCGAGGCGGCCCGGTCGCGGATGGAGATCCTTCCGGACATCAAGAGCTCCGGGTTCGCACGAGGTATCGGCCCGGGCGTGTACGACATCCACTCGCCGCGGGTGCCGAGCGAGGCGGAGATCGAAGAGCTGCTGCGCGCGGCGGCAGCGTCGATCCCGGGTCGGCTGCTCTGGGTCAACCCCGACTGTGGGCTCAAGACCCGTGGCTACGCCGAGGTCAACCCGGCGCTGAGGGCCATGGTCGACGCGGTGAAGGCGGTCCGCGTCACGCTGTAGCGGTCGGCTCCGGCGCCCGCCGCCCGCCAGCCAGTTGCCGCCCGCCCGCAGCCCCGCCCGCGGCCCCTCCCCTAATGCTTCGTTGTGCTACCTTGTGCTACATGGAGAGACCGGCTCGAGCGGGAGTGCGTGAGCTGCGCCAGAACGCGAGCAAGCTGCTCGATCGCGTGGCGGCCGGGGAGTCCATCGAGATCACCAACCACGGTCGCGCTGTTGCCCGCCTGGTTCCGATCGATCTGGTCTACCCACGAGCCTTCGAGGTCCTCCTCGCCGAGGGCCTGATCCACCCGGGCGCGGGGTCGCCGTGGGCGGTTGAGCCCAGGGAAGCGCCGCCTGGGACGCCGTCGTCGGAGGCACTGCTGCGGGAGCAGCGGGCGGACCGTTGATCGTCTACGCCGACACCTCCGCGCTGATGAAGCTCGTCCGGACGGAGGACGGCACCGCGGCGCTCAGGGGTTGGCTGACTGAGCATCGGCCGCGGGTGGTGACCAGCGCGATCGGTGGCGTGGAGCTGCGCCGGGCCGCGGCCCGGGTGAGTGCGGGCCACGTGGCGACCGCGGAGGCAGTTCTCGCCCGGATCGATCTCCTGCAGGTGGGGCCCGCGACCCTTAACCTGGCCGCCCGCGTGGCGCCGCCGACGCTGCGCACGCTCGACGCACTTCACCTTGCGGCCGCGGTGATGATCACCGACCTGGACGCAGTCCTCTGCTACGACGACCGGTTGGCTCAGGCCCTCTCGCGGATCGGGCTCAACGTCGTCGCGCCGTGAGCCGTCCACCCCATCGCACAACGTTGCGGACCTGTGATTCGTTCATACAGTGAGACGATCCGAACACGCGAGCGTGAGAGGGAGCCCACTGATGGCCGCGTGGCAAGGCCTCCTCGAAGAGTTGGTGCGAGACCGACGCTCGGCGCTGATCGGCTACGCCGCGCTCCTCACAGGTGACCGGGGCGAGGCCGAGGACCTGGTGCACGACGCCGTCGTGCGGACGTTCGGACGGCCGCGGTCGTTCCCGAGCCTCAATGCCGCCGACGCCTATGTCCGCCGCGCGATCGCCAGTACCTTCATCGACCGGGTCCGCTCGCGGCGCCGCTGGCTCGTCGCGCTGCCTCGCCTGGTCGCGGAAGAGGCCGCCCCCGACGACGACGCCGCGGATCGGCTGGACGTGCGGGCGGCGTTGCGCACCCTGCCGCGGCGCCAGCGGACCTGCGTGGTGATGCGCTTCTACGACGACCTGCCGGTGGCCGACATCGGCGCGGCCCTCGGGCTGAGCGACGGCGCGGTCAAGCGCTACCTGAGCGACGGCATCCACCACCTGAACGCGGCGCTCGGCACCGCGGCCAACCCGAACGTCGGGGACACCCCGACGGCTGACGTGCAAGTGAACAGAGAGGTGTCGGGCCGATGAGCGACGAGCTGTCAGCGATCGTCCGGGCCGCCGCCCGCGACGAGGCGGCCGCGGCCGCGCGTGAGTACCCGTACTCGTCGGCCACCCTCGGCCGGTTCGTCGGTGACGTCCGACGCCGCCGGGCGGCCGGCGGGGCGATGCTCGCCGTCGCGAGCCT
>JADGOR010000141.1 GCA_017882855.1 Cellulomonas sp.
ACCCAGCACCTCGGTGACGAGATCGGCCAGCTCCGGAACCCGGGAGAAGGACCGGAACAACCAGAACGTGGCCCGCTCCAGCCAGGCCCGGTCGCCCAGACCATCGACGCCGTACCGGGCGAGCACGCGCTCGAGCCGCCGCCGGTAGCTCGCCGTGAGGCCGGCACGGTCCGCGTCGAGCCACCTGAGGAACTCGAGCAGGTACTCCTGGGTGCTCGCCTGGTCGTCGAGGTCCGGGTCGCCGAGGGCCTCTGCCTCGGTGCGTGGGCGGTAGAGGACGCCGATGTCCGCGAAGAGGTCGAGGAACGCGTCCTCGCGGCCAAGGAGGTCCGGGTCGGCCGGGTCCCGGTCCTCGATCCGGCTCCGGTAGGCGGTCCGCAGAGCGTTGACCGCCCCGGGGTCCAGGTCGAAGCCGAGCAGGTATGCCGTGAGGTCGTCGAAGACGTCCGGCGGCGGTGCGTCGTCCTCGACGACGAGCGCGGCGAGGTCGACGGCGAAGTCGATGGTCCGGCTGGGCAGGTCCGGCATCAGACGGGACGTCTCGGTGGACTTGATCCGAAGCAGCTGGTCACCCTGCTCGACCTGCTGGTTCGGGAGCACCGCGAGCGAGGTCACATGGCCGTCGAGAGGGGCGGTGAGCGTGCGCACCATCTTCATCGACTCGAGGCTCGCGACCGGCTGGCCGGCGCTCACCCGCTCACCCACGGCGACGAGCAGCGAGCTGACCAGGGCGGGCGCCGGCGCGCGCACCACGACGCCGTCCTCGCGAGTCACCGTGTGGGCCATGCCGTCGATCTCGAGGCGGATGGCCTCGTCCTCGGTCACCGCGACCACGCGTCGGGTTCGACCGGCCACGAGCACCCGCCGCTCGTAGCGGCTCAGGGTGTCCACCACGACGTCGAACCGGGCTCCGCAGTGGACCCGGAATCGGTCCGGTGCGGTGCGGTCCACCCGCAGGCGGTGCCGACCGCCGCGGTAGCCGAGGTCGATCGCCACGCCGATGCGCTCCGGGTGCTCGGGGCGGCCCCGCTCGGCGCTGGCGCGGAACGACCGCTGGGCCAGGGCGAGGTCGGCCTCGTAGACCTCGATCGCGGCGAGGACGACGGCCACCGGGTCGGAGGCGGGCACCAGCGCGCCGGAGGCGAGCTGCGCGGAGTACCACCGCGGTGCCGGCGGGCCCTCGAGCACGGTCGGCGCCCCCAGGACGGCGATGAGAGCGGTGCGGTTGGTCGCACCGCCCGAGAGCACCACGCTCGTGCGCTCCAGGGCCAGACGGAGCCGCTCGAGCGCCTGGCTGCGGTCGTGTCCCCAGGACGTCACGGTCGCGACGACGGGGTCGAGTCGGGCGTCCACGACGTCACCCGCCCGCAGGCCCGTGTCGACCCGCACGCCGGTCCCGACCGGGAGCGACATGACCTCGACGCGACCACCGGTGGCGGCGTACCCGCGGTCGGGGTCGTGAGCGAGCAGCCGCGCCTCGATGGTCCAGCCCTCGCCCTTCGGCGCTGTGGGGGGAAGAGCCCCGCCGAGGTCGGCGCGCAGGCGCATGAGGAGGATGCCGGCACCGGTGTGCTCCTCGACCCCGACGTGGGTGGCGCGGCCGTCGGTGTCGACCTCGGTGACGGCGAAGGTGCCGTCCTCGTCGAGCGCGAAGTGGACGACCGCGCCGCCCCGGTACGCCGCGTGCTCCAGGAGCGCGACCGCGGCAGCCTCCATCGCCCCGGCGGTGTCGTCGGGTATCCCGGTGGCGGGCAGTTCCGCGAGAGCAGCCCACGGGCCTCGCAGGATGGTCACCTCACGCAGCCCGAGCGTCCACACCGTGCCGTGCGCGTCACGCAGCGCATCGACCTCGAGCCGGCGAGGGCCTTCGGGAAAGGACCCGGCAGGCCGCAGCGGCACGTCCGCGACGGATGCGACCCCGGCCAGCCCGGACGGTGTCCCGAGGGCGCGGATGCCGGCCGCGTCCGGGCCGAGGACGACCAGGTCGGCCTCGGCGCACGCAGCGGCGACCTCGGCCCGGTCGGCGCAGGGCACCAGCCCCAGCCAGACCGCGTCGGCCCGGGCCGCGACCAGGGCGGCGACCAGATCGGCCACCGGCACGACACCGTCCTCGGGCAGGTCGAGGACCACGGTCTCGCTCGCCTCGCGGGCCCACCAGGCCCGGGTCCGCGACACCGTGCTCACCGCGATGGTGTGCAGCCGCTCGCCGCTGTCCGGGTCCGTGAGCGAGCCAGCCGTCGCGAGGACGCGCTGTGCGGGCTCGCCCCGGTCGACGACGGCGAGCCGTCGCACGCTCCTCACGTCGGCGTTTCGGAGCCGAATGCGGCCCGCAGGCACCCGCGAACGTGGTCCGGGATCCCGCCCGGCAGGGCGACCGTCGTGTAGGCGTCGAGCCGCACCACGACCCGCCCCTCGTCGTCGACGACCACGGCGTCGACGTGCCCGTCGAGCGCTTCGGCGTGGGCCACGAGCCGCCCGGTGGCGGTCGCCGGGTCGAGCAGTACGCGCACCCGGCCGACGCTCAAGGGCAGTGCCAGCAGGTCCTCTCGTGCCGCGTCCCATAGGCCCGCGGCCTGGAAGCACAGCTCCACGAGCCGTGGCGCGAGGGTGAGCGGGGCATCGACGGGTGAGCGGTCGTCGGCCAGGGACTCGGGCAGGCGGGCCGTCGACCCCTCGCCGTCGCGCCACGCCGACTCCACCACCTGGTAGGCCGGTCCGTGGAAGTAGAACCGGTAGACGTCCTCCGACTCGACCACCGGGTCGTGCTGGGCTCGGTCGAGCGTGCTGCGCTCCTCATCGACCGGGGCTGCGGTGAGGCGCACCCGGCCGGTGAAGTGCGTCGTGCGAACCGGCGCGTCCGAGCCGGGCAGCCGACGCTCCGCGGTGAGGGTGCAGTCGGCGAGCAGGTCGTCACCGCCAGCGGGGTCCGGTCCAGTCACGGCCGCGACGGTGAGGGTCCGCGGCTCGTCGCGGTAGAACTTCACCGGGGCGAGGAAGTCGACGTCCTCGACGCCGGCGACCCGGTAGCCGACCGGAGCGACCAGCCCGGCGACCTCGGCGAAGGCCTCCATCCCCATGACCCCGGGCAGGACGGGCGTTCCGTCGATCCGGTGGTCGTTGAGGAAGGCCTGCTCCGCCGGATCGAGAGTTACCCGGGAGAGGACGCCCTGGTGGACGGAGACGGCGATGTTGTCGACCATGGGGCCGAACGGGTGCTGCTGGCGGACTGCGTCGGCATCGACTCCGCCGCCGTCGTGGTACTCGGCGGCCATCAGCCCGAGCGCGCCCGCGACGACCACCTCGCCGGTGTACGCCGAGGAGGTGAGCTCGCGCCGGATCCAGGCGACGCCCGCTTCCGGCGGGAGCACCTGCACCCCGGCCATCTCCATGATCTTGGGGATCGACCCCCGAGTGGCCATGCCGATCCCGCCCCATGCCGTCCAGTCCAGGGCCAGGCCCCGGGTCTGGGGACGGCTGGCCCGCATCGAGGAGACGACCTTGCACAGCAGGTCGTTCGCCGCGGCATAGTCGGTCTGGCCGCTGTTTCCGAACCGGGCCGCGACCGACGAGAACGCGACGACAGCGCCGACGTCCATCCCCTGCGCGGCCTGCCAGACGTTGAACCACCCGGTCGTCTTCACGTCGAAGACGAGGTCGAACTCCCGGGGCTCCTTCTCCGGCAGGTTCCGGCTGATCTCCACGCCGGCTGCGTGCAGCAGCACGTCGAGGCGCCCGCTGCGCTCGCGCACCCGGTCCATCACCGAGCCGACAGCGGCGGCGTCGGTGAGGTCGACCGGGTAGTAGTAGGCCGTGCCGCCGGCTGCCTCGACGGCCTGGACGCAGGTCAGGGCCGCCTCGAGGCGCTCGATGCGCGACACCTCGCGGTCGATGGCCACCGGGGTCGGCTTGTCCCCGAGCTTCTTCATCCGGGCCGCGATGGTGCCCTTGAGCGAGGCCCGGTCCGAGCGGAAGGCCAGGATGTCCGGGTCGGAGGGGTCCGGTGCCGGGGTGAGGTCGAGCAGGTGG
>JADGOR010000067.1 GCA_017882855.1 Cellulomonas sp.
GGAAGGAAGACCCCGACCGCGGCCAGGGCCACCGCGCACACCGAGGCGAGACGGGTGCGGCCCCCTGGCAGTCCGAACGTCCGGCTCGGCGCCGGGATCGCCCGAGGCGCGACGTCGATCACTGGTTCGTCGCGGCTGTCGCCCGGTCCGAGGTCGATGAACAGGGTGTCATCCCCCTCTCGTGACTCGCGGTCACCGTCGCCTCCACCGGAGGTCGGCATGTCACTCAGCGCGAACTCCTCGGGCACAGCAACGGGCCAGTGATGGTGCGACGGCGTCGATCCGACATCGCCACCTCCCCGACCGCGGGCTCAGCACTGAGCGTCGTGAGGTCAGCGTACGCACCGGACCGTCCTAGACCGGAGTGCTGGCAGGCACCAGAATCGCTCATCGAGCTGGACGCGACCCGGCGCGCGGACCGGCCCCTCCCGGCGACCCTAGGCAAGGCCCAGGGGGAACACACCCCAGTACGAGAGAGCGAGGAGCAGGAGGGTCGAACCGATGACGGTAGTACCGACGACGAAGACCCCGGTGCGGGACGACTCGATCTGCTGGTGGACCCTTTCGCGCTTGGCAAGAAGCCTCAGGCCTACCACCGAGGCGGCAAGCACCGAGGCGATGCCGAGGAGTCGCAGCAGGACCCATCCGCCACCGACCTGCAGCGGCGCCTGCTGATAGTTCAGCGCCAGCCGCGCGACGTAGTAGAAGTAGCCGACCAGACCCAGCATCGCGCCGACCGAGCCGGCGCCCATCCAGAACAGCGGCCATCGGAGGTCCGGGGCGATGCCTACCCGGCGACGCCCGAAGATTCTCGCGACGAGCAGGACCATCGGCCCGAGGAGGATCAGCACGGCGCCGAGCAGAACACTCCCGAAGGGCCAGTCGCCGTTCGCGTACCAACGGGGCGCGCCGACCGCCACCGCTTGGTACTTCTGGTACGGCACCGCGCCCGCCACCCGCGGTTCCGCGTGCGCGTCGCCCGGGAGTCCCAGGACCCACGCGCTGAGGTCGCGAAGGAAGTCCGGTGCCAGGATCCCGGCGACGCGGATGCCGTGGGCGGCGCCACCGTAGTAACGCACCGTGACATCGCTGTTCCCCGCGACCGCCACATCGGCGATGACCTGTTCGGGCCCCTGGACGATCGGCATCGACGCGTCCGCGGTGCCGTAGACCATCAGAATCGGCTGCGTCAGCTGCCGCTGGTACGGCGAGACGTCGAAGTCCAGGTACTCGAAACCGCCACCGGGGAGCTTCATCCCGGTGAGGCGCGGGATCGCCCGGCGCAGAGCCGACGGCACACCCGTGTTGCGCATGTAGCTGTCGACCGCGAACGCCGCTTGCTGGCGGGGTGGGACCACGGGGGCCGAGACAAGGATCACGAACGCGACCTCCGGACTCTTCGCGGCCATCACCGGGACGATCCAACCGCCCTCGCTCTCGCCGTAGACGCCGACCCGCGCGGGGTCGACGTCCGGCCAATGGACCAGGACGTCGAGCGAGCGGAGGTAGTCATCCGCCATCGAGACATAGTTGCGGTGCCGGGTGCTGTAGGTGTCGAGCCGCTTGTTCGGCACCATCGCGATGACCCCCGAGCTGGCCAGGGTGCGCGCTTGGTCGAGGAAGGCGCGGGCGTACTTCCCGGTGCCGGCGCCGTGGACGAAGAGGACGGCCGGCCGCGGTCCAGGCGCCCCGACGGGCATGCTGACCTGGGCGTCGACCTGGGCGCCGTCGAGCTGCACCGAGACGACCTCGGTCCGCACCTGGTAGGTACCGATCGCGACCGGCGTTCCCGCGCCGCCGATCTGCGTGCTGCTCGTCTCGACCGCAATGGTCGGCGTGAAGAGCTCGGGCGCCCAGCGCGGCCCGGCGAAGACGCCGATCAGTCCGAGCAGCAGCACTCCCGCACCGCCTGCCGCGATCACCCGGTAGGAGACGCGCGGCTCGCGGGGAGCTTCGACGTCAGGCACACCGCGGCGGACCGCCTGGCTGATCCCGGTCATCCCGAACCTCAGAAACCCAACCGCTGCAGCTGCTTCGGGTCGCGCTGCCAGTCCTTGGCAACCTTGACCCGCAGGTCGAGGAACACCCGAGCGCCGAGGAGCGCCTCGATCCCCTGCCGCGCCGTGGTGCCCACGTACTTGAGCCTCGACCCGCCCTTGCCGATGACGATCGCCTTCTGGCTCTCGCGCTCGACAAAGAGGCTCACCCGGACGTCGAACATCGGCTCGGCGCGCTCCGGTCCCTCGCGCGGCACGATCTCGTCGACGACGACGGCGAGCGAGTGCGGGAGCTCGTCGCGCACCCCTTCCAGAGCCGCTTCGCGGATCAGCTCCGCGATCATGATGAGCTCGGGCTCGTCCGTGATCTCGCCGTCGGGGTACAGCGCGGGCCCAGGAGGCAACAGCCCGATCACCACGTCGGTCAGCACGTCGATCTGGTAGCCGTCGGTGGCCGACACGGGCACGATGTCGGCCCACGCGCCGAGCGCGCTGATCGAGAGCAGGTGCTCGGCGAGGCGCTGCTTGCCCGCCAGATCCGCCTTGGTCGCGACGGCCACGACCGGGGAAGCACCGCTGCCACGGCCGAGCTCGGCCAGCTGAGCAGCGATGTACTTGTCGCCCGGCCCGACCTTCTGGTCGGCCGGCAGGCAGAACACGACGACGTCGACCTCGGTCAGGGTGTCGCGGACCAGATCGTTCAGGCGTTGGCCCAGCAAGGTGCGCGGGCGGTGCAGACCCGGCGTGTCGACCAGGACCAGCTGCGCGTCCGGTCGGTGGACGATCCCTCGGATCACGTGCCTGGTCGTCTGGGGACGACCCGAGGTGATCGCGACCTTCGTCCCGACGAGTGCGTTCGTGAGAGTCGACTTGCCCGCGTTCGGGCGCCCGATGATCGATGCGAACCCGGACCGGAACTCAGTCACGACGTTGGCCTTCCTGGTGACGACGGCTCGAGGTGTCGCTCGAGGGCGTGGGCCTGTCTACCGTCCCATGCCCGGGCTCGTGATGGTCTCGCTCGTTCTCGGCGCGTTGCACCAGAAGGGTCGCAATGCGGTGCCGGCGGCCCTCCGACCGCTCGGCGAGGAGCCGAACACCCTGGACGGTCGCCTCGGTCCCGGGGATCGGCACCTTCCCGCGCGTCTTGGCCAGCAGTCCCGCGGCCGTGTCCACCTCGTCGTCGTCGATCTCCAGGTCGAACAGCTCGCCGAGCTCGTCGAGTGGCAGCCGGGCCGGGATGCGGAACACACCGTCGCCGAGCTCCTCGACGTCAGGCCCGCTGTGGTCGTGCTCATCGGTCAGCTCGCCGACGATCTCCTCGAGGGCGTCCTCGATCGTGACGAGCCCCGCGACACCGCCGTACTCGTCCACGACGATGCCCATGTGCGACGACCCGCCCTGCATGTCACGCAGCACGTCGTCGACCGGCTTCGACTCCGGCACGTACACCGGCGGCCGCATCACCGTCTCGACCGCGTCCTCCTCGTGCTCGTCCGACATGCGCACCCGCCGGATGACGTCCTTGAGGTACACGACACCGAGGAGCTCGTCGACAGAGGTGCCGATCACCGGCACCCGCGAGAAGCCGGACCGCAGGAAGAGCGACATCGCCTTGCGCAACGGGGTGCCGGCGTCGATCGTCACCATGTCGGTCCGCGGCACCATCACCTCGCGCGCGGCGGTGCTGCCGAGGGTGAAGACGGAGCGGAGCATGTCACGCTCGTCCTCCTCGATCTGCTCCGACTCACTCACCCGGTCGACGATGTCGCGCAGCTCGGCATCGGCCAGCGCGGGGTCGGGGTGCTTCGACCAGCGCACCGGCCCGGACAGGCCGCTGGCCGGACCGCCGACACGGGCCGCCCAGCCAAGGATCGGGGACAGCAGGCGCAGAACGCGCAACGGCCTCCGGTGACCGCGGGCGCGGGGGCCGACCCGGACCCGGAGCAGGGCGATCACGACGCTCGCCACCAGGGCCGCCACCACCACGACCCACCACGACGGCAGCAATGCGGCGAGCGCGAGCGTGACGAGGGCTGCGGACAGCGTCTCGGCCGTCAAGCGGACGAACGCGAGGGCGCTCACGGTCCGGTCCGGCTGCGCTGCGAGCGCTTGGGTCCGCCGGGCCCACGGTCGTCGCACCGCGGAGAGCTCGGCGACCGCCGTTCGGGTCAAGCGGCCGATCGCGGCTTCACCCGAACTGAGCGCGGTTGAGAGAGCGATCCCGAGCACGCCGAGGACGAGCAGCAGCCCGACCGGGACTCCCGTCATCGCTGCGCGAGGAAGGTGAGCAGGAGTTGCCGTTGCAGGTCGAACATCTCCTTCTCCTCCGCCGTCTCGGCGTGGTCGTAACCGAGCAGGTGCAGGATGCCGTGGGTGGCGAGCAGCAGCAGCTCCTCGGCGGTCGAGTGGCCGGCCACCCGGGCCTGCTGCGCGGCCACCTCTGGGCAGAGCACGATGTCGCCGAGCAGCCCCGCCGGAGTCACGTCACCATCGCGGCCCGGTCGGAGCTCGTCCATCGGGAACGAAAGGACGTCCGTGGGCCCTGGTTCGTCCATCCAACGGACGTGCAGCTCAGCCATCACGTCCATGTCGACGAGCATGATCGAGAGCTCGGTCTCGGGGTGCAGGTGCATCGCGTCGAGCACGTAGCGGCCCAGCTCGGCGAACTCGGCCTCGTCGACCGCGTAGCCGGACTCGTTGTTGACCTCGACGCTCATCGGCGGTTCCTCCCCCGGTCCCGGCCGACGGAGTGGGCCGAGTCAGCTGCCGCGGCCCGAGTCGTGTCCCACCGGGCGTAGGCATCGATGATGTCGCTGACCAACCGGTGGCGGACGACGTCCGCGCTGGTCAGCCAGCAGAACGAGACGTCGTCGACGCCAGTCAGGATCTCCTGGACCGCGCGTAGGCCCGACGTCGTCCCACCCGGGAGGTCGACCTGCGTGACATCGCCGGTGACGACCATCCGGGCGCCGAAACCGAGGCGGGTCAAGAACATCTTCATCTGGTCGACCGACGTGTTCTGCGCCTCGTCGAGGACGATGAACGCGTCGTTGAGCGTCCGGCCACGCATGTAGGCGAGCGGTGCCACCTCGATCGTCCCGGCCTCGATGAGCCGAGGGATCGAGTCCGGGTCGAGCATGTCGTGCAACGCGTCGTAGAGCGGTCGGAGGTAGGGATCGATCTTGTCGCTCAGGGTGCCCGGCAGGAAACCGAGCCGTTCGCCTGCCTCGACCGCGGGCCGGGTCAGCACGATCCGGTTGACCTGCTTCGCCTCCAGCGCCTGGACGGCCTTCGCCATCGCGAGGTAGGTCTTTCCGGTACCGGCCGGTCCGATGCCGAAGGTGATGGTGTGCAGGTCGATCGCGTCGACGTAGTGCTTCTGGCCGACCGTCTTGGGCCGGATGGTCCGGCCCCGGCTGGACAGGATGTTCGTCATGAAGACCTCGGCCGGCCGGCCGGCCGGCAAGCTCGTGAGCATCCCGATCGCGCGGGTGACGACCTCCGGGGTCAGCGGCGTACCGCTCGCCGCGACCGCACCGAGCTCGTCGATGAGCCGCTCGACCATGGTCACGTCGCCGGCCGGACCGTCGAGCGAGATCTCGTTGCCACGGGCCAGGATGTCGACGCTCGCAAAGCCGCGTTCGATCGAACGGAGGATCTCATCGGCGCTGCCGAGCAGCTCGGCCATCGGAACGTGCTCCGGAACCGTGATCCGGTGCTGAACCCGGGTCGCCCGGGAACCTGCGGGGCGCTCGCTGCTGCTCTCTGCCATGAGGTCGGCCGACGGCCTACGTCCTCCTCGATCGGGGCGTCCGTCATGATCGGCGTCCGCGTACCGCTCCATGCTATCGAGCACGCGCCGACACGAGCCCGCGAGGGGGACATCCCGGCCACCGACCGTTCAGGCCGGCGACCACCCGAGCTCGGCGCCACCGATCACGTGAGCGTGGACGTGGAAGACGGACTGCCCGGATCGAGCTCCGGTGTTGAAGATGAGTCGGAACTGGCCGTCGGCCTCGCTCGCGGCCACCTTCGAGGCGAGCGCGACGACGTCGGCGAGCACGCCCGGTGCTCGGGCGGCGAGCGCCGCGACGTCGGGCAGGTGGAGACGCGGCACCACGAGGACGTGCAGCGGGGCTTGCGGCGTGATGTCCCGGAAGGCGATGCAACTGTCGTCGGAGGCCACGATCGTTGCTGGGATCTCGCCCGCGACAATGCGGCAGAACAGGCAACTTTGCTCGGTTCCGGGATCCGGCATGGAACACAGGCTAGTGCGGTGCTTGCCGCCGGGCACCACCCGGAGTTGACTGCTCAGCGCTGGACCACTCGACTCGGAGGCGACGTGAATCGACCCATGGCTCGTGCATCACAGGCCGGGACCGGCGGCCTGGCACTGGCGGTGCTCCTTGGCCTCGTCCTTCTCGCCGGTTGCGCCGGACCTCGAGCGGCCGCCAGCCCGAGCTCGACCGGGCCCATCGCCCCCGCGAGCGCCTCGCCCACCGAGACGACCCCGCCGGACTCGCCGAGCCCGTCCACGACCCCCGGCCCGAACGTGATCGCGCACCCGGCCGATGGCGAGACCGTCCACGGGCCTACCGTCCAGGTGAGCGGCGTCGGGACGGCGTTCGAGGCGAACCTTGTCTGGGAGGTCACCGACGCCGCGACCCACGAGTCGATGGCCAAGGGCTTCACGACGGCTGGCGCGAACGGGGTCGTCGGCCCGTTCAGCTTCACGGTGACCCTTGACCCTGATGACTACGTGCTCGAGATCTGGGAGCCCGACGTCGCCGGGCTGGCGGTGGATCCGCACCACAACTCGACGTCGGTCACCTTCACCGTCGACTGAGTCGCTGGGATCACTCCCAGCGACCGAGCCGTTCCGCCGGCGACGACCAGCTCGGCGACGCGGCGCGCTCATCGACCTGCGAACTTGTCCTTGAGCCGGGCGAAGACCCCTGGCTGGGTGGGCGAGAGCCGAGAAGCGGGCCGCTCTTCGGCGCGAGCAGTCGCCAGCTCGCGCAAGATCCGCTCTTGCTCCTCGTCGAGCCTGGTCGGGACCTGGACCTCGACATGCACGTTGAGGTCGCCACGACCACCCGAGTGCAGATGCCCCACGCCGAGACCGTGCAGGGTGATGACCTCGCCGGGTTGCGTACCGGGCCGGATGTCGACGTCCTGGGTGCCGTCCAGTGTGTCGAGGGTCAGCAGGGTGCCCAGAGCGGCCGCGGTCATCGGGATCGTGAGAGTCGCGTGCAGGTCGTCTCCGCGCCGGACGAAGACGTCGTGGATGCGCTCGCGGATCTCGACGTAGATGTCACCCGTGGGACCGCCCGCGGGACCCGCCTCGCCCTGACCGGTGAGCCGGATCCGCGTTCCGGTGTCGACACCGGCCGGGATGTCGACCTCGAGCGTGCGACGGCTGCGGACCCTGCCCTCACCCGAGCAGTCCGGGCAGGGCTCCGCGATGACGGTGCCGAAGCCGTGACAAGCCGCACACGGGCTCGAGGTCATCACCTGACCGAGGAACGACCGGGCGACCCGCTGCGTCACGCCCCGACCGCCGCACACCCCGCAGGTCTGCGGGCTCGAGCCCGGTCGGCAACAGGTCCCCTCGCACGTCGGGCACACGACGGCGGTGTCGACGGGAATCTCCCGGTGCGAGCCGAACGCCGCCTCAGCCAGGTCGATGTCCACCCGGATCAGCGCGTCCTGCCCGCGGCGAGCGCGCGGCGTCGGTCCACGTTGTCCGCCGGTCGCAGCACCGAACACCGTCTCGAAGATGTCCTGGAAGCCGAAGCCCCCGCCGAACCCACCGCCGAACCCACCGCCGGCCGGCGACGCCGGGTCCGCGCCCATGTCGTAGGCACGGCGCTTCTCCGCGTTGGAGAGCACCTCGTATGCGCGGGAGACGTCCTTGAACCGTTCCTCCGCGCCCTGGCCGTCGGCGACGTCCGGGTGCGACTCGCGGGCCAGCTTGCGGTACGCCTTCTTGATCTGGTCCGGCGTCGCGTCCCGGGACACGCCGAGAACGTCGTAGTAGTCGGTCACTGATCGCCTTCTGGGTCGAGGAAGAGCACTGGCAGGTGGAGCACGCGTCGCACGTCAGCCGGCCAACGCTCGGGAGAGGTACCGGGCCACCGCGCGCACCGCGGCAATCGTGCCCGGATAGTCCATCCGGGTCGGCCCGAGGGCGCCGATGCGGGCCACGGTGTCGCCGTCGGAGCCGTACCCGGTCGCCACGATCGAGGTCTCCGCGAGGCCCTCGTGCAGGTTCTCATGGCCGATCCGCACCGCGACGCCGCCCGAGTCCTCAGCCATCTCGGTGAGCAGTCCGAGGAGCACGACCTGCTCCTCGAGCGCTTCCAGAACCGGCCTGATGGTGCTGCTGAAGTCGTCCCTGAACCTCGCCAGGTTCGCCGTGCCCGCGAGCACGATCCGCTCCTCGCTGTCCTCCGCGAGCGTCTCCTCGACGACTCGGACGACGGTGCGGACCATCGCCTGGTCGTCGAGCGGGAAGGCGGCGGGCAGGTCGGCGAGGATGGGCTGCAGCTCCGCGAGCCGACGCCCGGACGCGAGGGCGTTGAGCCTGGCGCGCAGCTCGGCGACCACGCTCGGGTCGGGCGCGCGATCGAGCTCGAGAGCACGCTGCTCGACCCGCCCGTTGTCGGTGATGAGGACGACGAGAACCCGCGTCGGGCCGAGCGGAACGAGCTCCAGGTGCCGCAGCGTCGACCGGCGCAACGAGGGGTACTGCACGACGGCGACCTGGTGCGTCAGCTGGGCGAGGAGCCGGACCGAGCGGTCCACGACGTCGTCCAGGTCCACGGCTCCCTCGAGCAGCGTCTGGATCGCGCGACGCTCGGGTGTCGAGACGTGCTTCACCGTCGAGAGCCGGTCCACGAACAACCGGTAGCCCTTGTCGGTCGGGATCCGACCGGCCGAGGTGTGCGGCTGCTGGATCAGCCCGGCTTCCTCGAGCGCCGCCATGTCGTTGCGGATGGTGGCCGGCGAGACGGCCAGACCATGGCGCTCGACGAGGACCCGCGACCCGACCGGCTCGTGGGTCTGTACGTAGTCGTCCACGATCGCCCGCAGCACCTGGAGCCTGCGTTCCTCGCTCATGTCACCTCCCGCAGTGCGCCGGGTAGCACTCGGCACCTCTGAGTGCCAATCCTACGACGCCGGGCCCGCGTCGAGCACGACTGCGTGTCCCGTGGGGCGGGCGGCACGGCGAAGCCTAGGCTCCTGCGCATGACCTGGGAGGACCGCTACGGCCCCGATGTGCTGGCCAACGGTGCGCGGTCCGCGCATCCCCCGAAGCGCCCGATCACGGTCCCGGTGCCGGCCGAGACCGGTCTGGTGGTCGAGGACGTCGAGACGGGGTGGGTGGGCGCCGTCGTCCGACTGGAGAAGTCGGGCGGGATGCACGTGGTGGTGCTCGAGGACCGCCGCGGTCGCACCAGGACGTTCGAGCTCGGCCCGGGCTTCTGGGTCGACGGGAAGCCCGTCGAGCTCGTGGCGCCGCGCCGAGCGGCTGCCGCGCCCACGCCGACCCGGACCGCATCGGGTTCGCGAGCCGTGGCCGGCGCGCGAGCCCGAGTTGCGCGCGCCAGCCGGATCTGGGTCGAGGGCAAGCACGACGCGGAGCTCGTCGAGAAGGTATGGGGCGACGACCTGCGGGTCGAGGGGGTCGTGGTCGAGATGCTCGACGGCGTCAACCACCTCGTCGACGCTGTTGCGGACTTCGCGCCGGATGCCGACCGCCGGCTGGGCGTCCTGGTCGACCACCTGGTGCCCGGGAGCAAAGAGACGCGGATCGCGGCCGAGGTGGCCGCCATGCCCGGAGGTGGACACGTGCGCGTGCTCGGGCACCCGTATGTGGACGTGTGGCAAGCCGTCCGCCCCGAGCGACTCGGCCTGCGAGGGTGGCCGTCGATCGAGCGGGGCACCGAGTGGAAGCTCGGGATCTTGCGGGAGCTCGGCTGGCCGACCGAGGGTCAGCAGGCGGTGGCCGAGGGCTGGCGGCGGATCCTCGGCTCGGTGCGCGACTACCGCGATCTCGAGCCGGTCCTGCTCGGGCGGGTCGAGGAGCTCATCGACTTCGTCACCGCGTGACGTCACTTTGGAGCGACTCGTGCGCGGGTCCCCGCGCGCTGCGAGCGGGGATTGCGCGTCGCAAGCCTGTGCCGGTGCCCGCATTTCCGCTACTGTGCCGATCGAGGTCCGACGCGGAGGGGCACTCGCGCGGGCTGCTCGTCCGAGATGCCCGTAGTTCGAGAGGCCGTAGATGTCTGAGTCACTCCCCCCGTCCGCACCAGCCGGCGCACCCCTCACTCCCGAGCAGGAGCGCACTTGGGCGAGCTATGCCCACCTCGGCGGAATCCTGGGCTTCCTGCCGTCCCTGATCATCTGGCTCGTCTACAAGGACCGGGGCCCGTTCGTGACCTCCGAGGCACGCACGGCCCTGAACTTCATGATCACCGCCACGATCGCGTGGGTCGCCGTCTTCGTCCTGGATGTGGCGTTCCTGCCCTATTTCCTGGCGAGCCTGCTCTACCTCGCGATCGGGGTTGTCGTCGTGATCTTCTCGATCCAGGGCTTCCTGAGCGCCCAGAAGGGCCAGCCCTTCAAATACCCCTTCTCACTCGAGCTGGTGAAGTGACATGACCGAGACACCCGGCATCAACCCGACTGACGACGTTCCCCCCGTCCCGCCGCCCCCTCCCGTCCCGCCGGCTCCTCCCGTCCCGCCGCCCCCGGCACCGCAGTACGGAGCTGCTCCCGGCTACGTCGCACCTCAGTACGCCGCGGCGCCCCCGGCACTCTTGAGCGATTCGGACCAGAGGCTGTGGGCCACGTTGGCGCACATCGGCCCGATCATCATCGGATTCGTCGCACCCCTGGTGATCTGGCTCATCTACAAGGACCGTGGTCGGTACGTCGCGGACCAGGCAAAGGAAGCGCTGAACTTCCAGATCACCCTGACGATCGCTGCAATCATCAGCTCAATCCTGATCTTCGCCATCATCGGTTTGGTCTTGCTCCCGATCGTGGCGATCGGCGGCTTGGTGCTGATGATCATGGCGGCCATCGCTGCCAACAAGGGCCAGGCGTACCGCTACCCAGTGACCCTTCGACTGGTGAAGTAGTCCCGACTCGAACACGAGGTGGCCGGGAGCCGTGAGGCTCCCGGCCACCCGTGCGTCTACGCCGCGCAGGCGGCTCAGCCGGTGAGGGCCCGCACCACGACATCCGCGAGCAGCCGCCCACGCCGGGTGAGC
>JADGOR010000068.1 GCA_017882855.1 Cellulomonas sp.
CGAGCCGCGCGGGACCGGCGGCTTCGGCTACGACCCGATCCTGGTGCCCGACGGCGACACCCGGACCAGCGCCGAGCTCACCCCGGCGGAGAAGAACGCGATCAGCCACCGCGGCAAGGCGTTCCGCGCGCTCGCGCCGAGGATCGTGCGAATGCTCGGCGGCTGAGCGGGCGGGCGCGGAACGCGCTAGACCAGCCGCCCCACATGGGCGAGCGCCTGGCGCAGCAACATCCCCTGTCCGCCGAGCATGTCCAGCTGGACCTGCTCGCTCGTCGCCTCCTCGGGGGTGATCCACGCGAGGTCGAGCGCGCTCTGTTGCGGCTGGCAGTCACCGTCGATCGGAACCACGTAGGCGAGCGACACTGCATGCTGGCGCGGGTCGTGGTACGCGGTGACTCCCGGCGTCGGGAAGTACTCGGCCACGGTGAACGGCTGCGGCGAGGCGGGGATCCGGGGGAGCGCCATCGGGCCCAGGTCCTTCTCCAGGTGCCGCAGCAGGGCGTCGCGGATCTGCTCTCCGTAGTGCACCCGACCGGAGACGAGCGCGCGCCAGATCGCGCCCCCCGGGTTGGCGCGCAGCAGCAGGCCGATCTCGGTGACCCGGCCGTTCGGGTCGACCCGGACCGGCACCGCGTCGACGTACAGGATCGGAACTTGACGCCGGACCCGCCCGAGGTCCGCCGTCGACAGCCAGCCGGAAGGTTCCTCCGGGACGGGCAGGAAGTCCGCGGTCTCGGTCATGCTGGGATTGTGACGCAACGGGACTGCGCGCCGCTCGCCGACGCGCAGCCCCGACGACGATGCGGAATACCTGCGGGGGTACCCGCGGTTCTGATGGGGACACCGAATTCGCACCCGAAGGGAACTCCATGGCCACCGTGGAACTGTCTGCCGAGACGTTCGAGCAGACCATCGAAGGCAACGGCATCGTGCTCGTCGACTTCTGGGCCTCCTGGTGCGGCCCGTGCCGCATGTTCGGCCCGATCTTCGAGACCTCGTCCTCGAATCACACCGACATCGTGCACGCAAAGGTCGACACCGACGCCGAGCAGGAGCTTGCCGGTGGGATGGGCATCACCTCGATCCCGACCCTGATGGCGTTCCGGGACGGCATCCTCGTCTTCGCCCAGCCGGGTGCGCTGCCCGCGGCTGCGCTCGAGCAGGTCGTGACGGCGGTCAAGGACCTGGACATGGACGAGGTCCGCGCCAAGGTCGCCGAGCACGAGGGCGCTCAGCACGCCTGAGCTCTGACGCGCGCGTCGGGCCGAGGCCCGGCGCGGCGTCTCCGTGAGCCGCCGGTGCGTCCCCGCCGACGTCGAACCCCCGGTTGCGTCTTGAACGCGACCGGGGGTTCGCGCTGTGCGGGAAGGCGCGAGTCAACTCGCCCGCCAGTGCACGCTAGCCGGGGAGCGCGCGACGGCTACCGTGAACCCCGGAGTGGCCAACGGCGCACGCGACCGTCGCCGCGCGTGTCGCCCCGGCTCTACCTAAGTGCCTGAGCGAGAAGCCGGACGAAGGACTCACATGACGACCCAGCCCGCCATCCAGACCCAGGGTCTGATGAAGCACTACGGCGACGTCGAGGCACTGATCGACCTGACCCTCGACGTTCTCCCGGGCGAAGTCTTCGGGTTCCTGGGTCCCAACGGCGCCGGCAAGACCACCACCATCCGCACCCTGCTCGACGAGATCCGGCCGACCGCGGGGACCGCGTCGATCCTCGGGATGGACTGCCGCCGCGACTCGGTCGCGATCCGTCGTCGGCTGGGCTACGTTCCGGGCGACCTGGCGATGTACCCGAGCCTGACCGGGCGGGACACGCTGACCTACTTCGCCAACCTGCGCGGCGGCGTCGAATGGCCGTATGTCGACGAGCTGGCCGAGCGCCTCGGCGCCGACCTCGCCAAGAAGATCGGCGACCTGTCCTCCGGCAACCGGCAGAAGGTCGGGCTGATCCAGGCATTCATGAACCGTCCGGACGTGCTGATCATGGACGAGCCGAGCTCCGGGCTGGACCCGCTGGTGCAGCGCGAGTTCCACGCCATGATGCGCGAGGTGGCGGCCGAGGGACGCACCGTGTTCCTGTCCAGCCACACCCTCTCCGAGGTGCAGCGCGTCGCGGACCGGGTCGGGATCCTCCGCCGTGGGCGGCTGATCGCGCTCGAGTCGGTCGCTGAGATGCGCTCCAAGGCGATCCGCCAGGTTGTGTTCGAGTTCGGCTCTCCGGTCGACCCGGCGGTGTTCGACGGCGTCCCCGGGGTGCGCAGCGTCGAGGCCACCGAACGCCGGACCGTCCTCTCGTTCGACGGGAAGATGGCGGCCCTGCTGAAGATCGCCGAGCAGCACGACGTGCTCGACGTCACCACCGAGGAGGCCGACCTCGAAGAGATCTTCCTCACCTACTACCGCGACGAGGCGGTGACGGCGTGATCTTCGCCACCGTCACGACCAAGACGATCCGCGACCGCTGGAAGGGCTGGCTGATCGCGACCGTCGTGATGGGCCTGATGCTCTGGTGGGTGATGTCGATCTACAGCCAGATCGACCTGTCCTTCTACACCAGCATGCCGGCGGTGTTCCGCTCGGTGGCGAACATCGCGAAGGGGGCCGACGTCGGCAGCCTCGCCTACGGGGTGATGTACGCCTCGTACGGCGGACTGATCCTGGCGTCCCTCGCGCTCGCGATGGGCGGCGCGTCGATAGCCGGTGAGGAGCGGGACGGGACGATCGGCCTGCTGCTGGCCAACCCCAAGAGCCGCACCCGGGTGCTGGCCGCGAAGGCCTCGGCGCTGGTCGTGCTCGCCGGGCTCGGTGCCCTGATCCTGTGGGCGGCGGCCCGGATCGTTCCTGCCGCGGTCGGCGTGCGGATCGATGGCATGCACCCCGGTGCACTGGTCTTCGAGATGTTCGTCAATGCGCTGTTCTACGGGTTCCTGGCGCTGGCGATCGGTGCGTGGACCGGGCGGGCGTCGCTCGCCACGGGGGTGACGACCGGCGTGATGGTGCTGTCCTGGTTCGCGGTGGGGCTGTTCCCGGTGATCAAGGGGTGGGAGGGCGTCGCCAAGGCGTTCCCCTGGTACTACTACAACGCCGGGAAGCCGGTGCTCAACGGGGTGGACTGGGGTCTGCTGTCGGTGCTGCTCGTCGGCATCGTCATCTTCGCGGCGGTGGCCGTGGTCGGCGTGAACCGCCGGGACCTGCGCGGCCAGTCGGTCGGCGTGACCCTGATCGATCGCCTCCGCAGCAACCCGGCTACCAAGAAGTTCGCTGACCGGTTGGCGGGGTCCGCCCGGGTTTCCCGGATCTGGGTCAAGACCGTCTCCGAGCACCAGGGCCTGGTGATCGTCGTCTCGTACGTCATGTTCCTGATCATGGGCGTGATGATCGGGCTCCTCTACGGGCTGATCGATCAGGCGATCCAGAAGTTCGCCGGCCAGCTGCCGAAGACGCTGCTGGCGATGGTCGGGAACGGCGACCTGCGGACGCCCCAGGGGTTCTTCCAGGTCGAGACGTTCTCGATGACGGCTCCGATCGCGCTGATCACGGTGACGATCATGATGGCGGCGCGGGCACTCGCAGGCGAGGAGGGACGGCGCACGATGGGGCTGCTGCTCGCCAACCCGGTGCCGCGGTCCACGGTCGTGCTCCAGAAGGCCCTGGCGATGGTCGTCAACGCCGTCCTGGTCGGCTTCGCGACCTTCGCGGGCGTCGTCGTCGGCTCGTGGCTCGGTCGGCTCGGCATGGACATCGGCAACATCGCCGCGATCTCGGCCTTGGCCACGCTGCTCGGGCTGGCCTTCGGTGGTCTCGCGCTCGCTCTGAGCGCCGGCACCGGACGGACCAAGATCGTCGTTTACGTCACCTCTGGCGTGGCGCTCGCGATGTACCTGGTCAACTCGTTCCTGCCGCTCAGCGCCGGCCTGGCCGGGTGGGCCGAGTGGTCGCCCTTCTACTACTTCCTGCGGGGCGACCCGCTCAACCGGGGGATGGACTGGGGGAGTGGCGCGTTGCTCGCGGGCCTGTTCGTGGGGCTCGTGGCGTTGTCGGTGTGGCTGTTCCGACGGCGCGACCTGCGGCAGGTCGGCTGAGGCGGGGCGCTCCCCGGCTCTCGGATGCAGTGATGTGCGCGAGGCGGGAATCGAACCCGTTGAGAGGTGTGTGGACGTGTTGAGGCGGGGCGCTGATCTGCGGTGATGTTGCTGCGGCCCCGGGTGTCCGGCTGGCATGTTCACCCGCGGCGGTGACGGCGTCAACGGCCTCAGGAGGGGACTGAATCGCGACTCGCTCAACCTCACAGTCCACCGCAACTAGGCGGCCGACTGGAGCTCGCTCGCGATCTCGACGGCCCACGCGTCGATCGCCTGCCAGTCGCGGAAGTCGCCCGTGGGCAGGGCCGCCCTCGACTTCGGCATGAGCCGGAGAAATCGCTCGCCGATCCCGATCGCCGGTGCGTCGGCGTCCCAGGCTCCGAAGAAGATGCGGTCTCCGCGTGGGCGGAGCAACGTCTGCAGCTCCGCGAACTCCTTGGGCCGGGACGCCTCGAAGACGTCGCGGCCCTCCTTGTCGACTAGGTCGGTTCCGAGCGGGCCGCTGCTGAAGAGCCAGACCGGCCGCTCAGTGAGCACCGCGCGATGGTGTTTGGCGAAGGCGGTGGCCTCTTTCAGCCAGTGGAACATGTAGGCGGCACTACCGATGACGACGGCGTCGTACCGGGCGACGGCGCGGACGTCGTTCACGGAGGACGCCTCAGCTGGGAGGCCCGCCGTGCGCAGGCCGGCCGCGATCCGCTCGGCGATCCCAGCCGTGGCGCCGTGTCGGCTGGCGTAGGCGACGAGGACGGTCATGGGGGGTCCCTTCCCGTTGATCGGTCGACACGGACGCTAACGGGACTCGAGTCCGATCGCCAGGGCCGAACGTCCTTGCCCACCTCGATGTTGTGGCTCACGACCGCCCTGGACCACGCTTCGATACCCATACGGTCCATCGCTCAATGCCTATATGGTCCAGATCTCGACGTCGGCATGGTCCAGTCCGCTGCACATCCACCCCACCGCGAGCTCGCGGTGGGGTCGGGCCCACAATCCCGTGCGCACATGGCGTCGCCAATACGTGGTCACGACGGCGGTCACACGGTCCAGCAGGTCAGAGAGCATCCATGGTGAAGGCGGCGGGAATCGAAGCCGCTCGGCGGAGGTGTGAACCTGTTGTGTCAGGGCGGCGACCTGCGGTGATGCTTGGGTTGGGTCGAGTCCCGACGATCTGGTGAGCTCATCCGTTGACGCCGTCAACGGATGAGGCAAGGCATGGGTATAGGTGGGTCGCGTGCCCAGATCGGGCGAACTGGTGGTACTCGCCCGAGGTGCGGGTGGATGTCAGGCGGTCGATCCGGTGCCGTCCCAGGCGCGGGGGCCCAGATCCGGCCGTCGGCTCTCGTAGTCGCTCCCGAGGAGTGGGCTGGAGATCATGAGGTCGGCGGTGGCGACGTTGCACGCCATCGGCACGTTCCAGACGGTGGCGATGCGGAGCAGTGCCTTGACGTCTGGGTCGTGCGGCTGGGGTTCGAGCGGGTCCCAGAAGAAGATCAGCATGGTGATGATGCCCTCAGCGATCCGCGCGCCGACCTGTTGGTCGCCACCGACCGGCCCGGACAGGAATCGATGGACCTTCAGACCCAGCTCGTACTCGAGCATCGTCCCGGTGGTTCCGGTCGCGTAGAGCACGTGTTGGGTCAATGTCTCGCGGTTGTACTCGGCCCACCGGAGCAGCTCGACCTTCATGTTGTCGTGCGCGACGAGCGCAATGTGCCGAGGGGTCGTCCGTGCCGCCATGGCAGGCGTCTCCGGAGCCGGTTCGGCGGGGTTCAAGGCACTGCTGGATGACATGACAGCCTCCGACACCTCTGGGCGCGTGCCGCCAGCATAGATGGCGGGCGTGTCGCGGGGGCGACATGCCCATCATGCCGAGGTGCCGCGAGTCCGGGAAACCGCGGCTCGGTTCGTGAAGGCGCAGGATGCCTAGGGCGGTGATCTGGACAGCGACGTCGGGAACACCGGGGCTTACGGGTCCGGACTCGTAGTCGGATGGAAGGAGTGAACGACTTCCCCGGTGGTGGCGTCGAGCACGACCACCGAGTCGGGTGGCCAGTCCGTCCCCTCGGGCGATACGTACCCTGGGATCGGGCCACAGGCGAGCCGGTCCCACGTGGACACCACCCGATGGGTGTTGGTGGAAACGAGCGCGGTCTGTGGGTGGTCGCGCATCATCGGTGGCCAGTCGTCCGGGTTCTCCAGGATGTTCGCCTCGGCATCGGCGGGGCTGGAGCTCCACCAACCTTCGTAGTCCGGTCCGGTGCCAGTAGCGACGGGGAACTCTGCGCACGGAACTGGATCGGCGTTGGTCGTCGGGCTGGCGCTGGCTGGTGGGGTGGAGCTGGATGTCGCCGCGACCGGGTCTCCTGCTCCGGTGTCCGCGGGTGACGCGCACCCCGCCAGGACCAGCGCGCACAGAACGGTCAGAGATGGGGTCAGCATCACGGACATTCGGCTCACGGCGCCCCCGTAGATCGGTCGCTGCCGGGAAACGCGCGGGCCCCCGGACTGGACGGACGCTACAACCTAGCTGTACTGACCACATCGTTTTCTACGTAGGGAGAGACCTCCGGGTCGAGTGTGGAGCGCGCGGAAGTCATCGCACACGACGAAGGGGGAGCGCGCGGAGTTGTCTTGCGGCTCCGCGGCATGCCTCGGCGGCTTCCCCTGCCTCACGCTGATTCGCGGTTGATCCCGGTCGGCAGGTTAACGATGGTGCGCGAGGCGGGAATCGAACCCGCACGCCCGAAGGCACCAGGACCTAAACCTGGCGCGTCTGCCTGATTTCGCCACTCGCGCGCGCACGCCGGAGCGTGCGGAACCAGGGTACGGCGTCGGGCGCTGTCGGCAGGGGAGCGAGGCCGGGAGGACGCGTGCCGCGGTTGGGCCGACGACGACGCGCCGCAGCCGTCAGTCGTCGATGCCGAGGTCTTTGCGCAGCTTCGCGACGTGGCCGGTGGCCTTGACGCCGTACTCGGCCAGCTGCACGCGGCCCTCGGGGTCCACCACGACGGTGGACCGGATCACGCCGTGCGTGAGCTTCCCGTACAGCAACTTTTCGCCGAACGCGCCCCACGCCTTGAGGACCTCGCGGTCGACGTCGCTCGCCATCGGGAAGGTCAGCTGCTCGTCGGCGACGAACTTCGCCAGCTTGGGTACGGAGTCGGGCGAGATCCCGACGACCGTGTACCCGTGCCCCTGCAGTGACGCGAGGTTGTCGCGGAAGTCGCAGGCCTGCGTCGTGCAGCCCGGCGTGCCGGCGGCAGGGTAGAAGTAGACGACCACGTGCTCGCCGCGCAGGTCCGAGAGGGTGATGGTGCCGCCGTCGGCGGTGGGGAGCGTGAAGTCCGGGGCGAGATCGCCCTCGGCGAGTCGTGTGTTCATGTCGTCCTCCGCTGATGGGGCGGCTCTGGTGCCGCCGGGTCCCGGCGATCGCCGCCGGTTCCGTCGAACGGTCCAACGCCGGGCAGCGTCGCCGTGTTCCGCCGCGGTCCTGCGGTCTTCTGGCCAGAGCGGCCCGGGATCGGGGTAGGTTCACCTCGTGAGTCCGACGCCACCCAGGCCCGATCCCGCCCGCGGGACCGACCCGGCCGTTGCCTCGCCGCTCCCGATCAAGATGCTCCACGACCGCCTGCTGATCCGGATCGACGGCGAGGCCGCCGAGCGGCGCTCCGCCGCCGGCATCCTCATCCCGGCGACCGCCGTCGTGGGCCGACGGATGGCGTGGGCGACGGTGGTCGCCGTCGGCGAGCACGTTCGCCAGGTCGAGGTGGGCGATCGGGTGCTGTACGACCCCGAGCAGACGGCCGAGGCCGAGGTGCAGGGTGTCGACTACCTGCTGCTGCGCGAGCGCGACATCCACGCGGTGGCGCAGCCCGAGGGCACGGCCGAGGGCACCGGGCTGTACCTGTAGCGAACGGGTGGCTTTGGCGGTGCGCATTGCATGCCCCGGCGGAAGGTGCTCCCATAGGTGAACAGGCAGGATCTCGAGGTGAAGGTGAACATGGACGAGCCGACGGACGACCAGAGCGCACGGGCCGATCGCGTGGCCGCGTTGCTTGCCGGTGGCGTGCCGCTCACTCTCCTCGCCGATCTGGCCGAGTCGAACGGGCCCATCTCGCCCGCGATTCTCGAGAGTGAGGGCCTGCCCGACGACGCATGGTGGGAAGGCGGCGGCGAAGGCTCGGAGGGGACCGGCGAGACGTCGGACCAGGTCGGCGAGAGGTCCGACACCGACCCGGATACAGATTCGAGGTAGACCGCGCGGGGTGGTAGTGTCGTGCCCCGCACGCGCCATTAGCTCAATTGGCAGAGCAGCTGACTCTTAATCAGCGGGTTCGGGGTTCGAGTCCCTGATGGCGCACCAGGCAAGGCCCTTGACCAGCGGAGACGCCGGTCGGGGGCCTTCGTCGTGCCCGGGACGGGTGCGCCGCGACGCCTCTGCACACTCTCGACCTGCCGGATCCCGCACCTCGGGCGACGATGGGTGCAGCCACGTCGACAGACGGGACGGGCACTGGCGAATGGAGCGGGCATGACCGAGGCGGATCAGGATCAGCAGGCCGAGCGCACCTTCGACGTCGTCGTGCTCGGCGGGGGTCCGGTGGGTGAGAACGTCGCGGACCGCGCGGCGCGCCGCGGTCTGAGCGTCGCGGTGATCGAGAGCGAGCTGGTCGGCGGTGAGTGCTCCTACTGGGCCTGCATGCCATCGAAGGCGCTGCTCCGGCCCGGGGCGGTGCTGGCGGCCGCGCGGGCCGTTCCCGGCGCGAGCTCGCTGGTCCGGACCTCGTCGCTCCCGGCCGCCGTGGACGTCGCCGCGACCCTCGAGCGTCGCGACGTGTTCGTCTCGCACTGGGACGACTCCGGCCAGGTGGCCTGGCTCGACGGAGCGGGACTGGCGCTGGTCCGCGGGAGCGCCCGGTTCACCGGCCCGCGTGAGCTCGTCGTGACCGACGACAACGGAGCGACCACCCGGGTGGTGGCCCGCCGCGCCGTCGTAGTGGCGACCGGGAGCGACGCGGTGATCCCCGACGTCGACGGGCTGGCCGAGGCCGCACCGTGGACGAGCCGCGAGGCGACCTCGGTGCAGGACGTCCCGGCCTCGCTCGTCATCCTCGGCGGCGGGGTCGTGGCCGCCGAGATGGCCGTCGCGTACACGGACCTCGGCGCCTCGGTGACGGTGCTCGTCCGGGGCGCGCGGTTGCTGCCGCGCGCGGAGCCCTTCGCGGCGGACGAGGTCGCGGCCGCGCTCACGGCGCTCGGGGTCGACGTGCGGTTCGGCACCCAGGTCTCGGCGGTCCGGCGGGACGACGACGGCGTGCGGGTCACCCTCGCCGACGGCGCCGAGCTCCGCGCCGCGGAGATCCTGGTGGCCACCGGCCGCACCCCACGCACCGCGGACCTGGGGCTCGAGGTGCTCGGTCTCGAGCCCGGCGCTCCGCTCGCGGTGGACGACGCGCTGCAGGTGACGGCCGTCACGGGCGGCTGGCTGTTCGCCGCCGGGGACGTGACCGGGCGCACCGCGACGACGCACCAGGGCAAGTACGACGGGCGCGTCGTCGGCGACGTGATCGCCGCTCGGTTCTCGGCGTCGGGCGATGGGTCCGGGAAGGCCGAGAACGAGACGGCGGCGACGGCAGAGCAGTCAGCCGCGCCGTGGAGCCGCTACCGGGCGAGCGCCGACGACGCGGCCGTTCCGCAAGTGATCTTCACCCGGCCCGAGGTCGCGTGGGTGGGTCGCACCGAGCAGCAGGCGCGGGATGCCGGGATCAAGGTGCGCGTTGTGCAGTACGCCATCGGGTCCGTCTCGGGGGCTTCCCTTGCGGCCGATGGCTACGCCGGAACCGCGCAGCTCGTCCTCGACGACGCGCGGGGCGTCATCGTCGGCGCGACCTTCACCGGCCCGGACGCCGCGGAGCTGTTGCACGCCGCGACGATCGCCGTCGTCGCCCAGGTGCCGCTGGACCGGCTCTGGCACGCGGTGCCCGCCTATCCGACCGTCAGCGAGGTGTGGCTGCGCCTGCTCGAGACCGCGGGGCTGTGACCGCGCGTCCGTGACGGTGGGCTTGTGACCGCGGCGCGATGGCGGCTGCGGTCTACGCCTCGAGGGCCGTGTATGCCTCTCGCACCGCCTCGGTCAGCGTCGTGGCCGGGCGTCCGAGCAGCCGTTCCAGGTCGACGCTGTCGGTCCGCCAGTCGCCACGGGCGCTGCACTGCTCGAGCACGCCGAGCATCTCGGCGAAGCCCGGGTCGATGCCTGCAGCCTTGGCGCCCTCGACGAACTGCTGCACCGGGACCTCGACGTACTCGACCCGCTTCCCGGTGACCTCGGTGATCGCCGCCGCGAGCTCGCTCATCTTGAAGGCGGGCCCACCTAGCTCGTACACGGCGCCCTCGTTGCCTTCGCCCGCGAGGACGGCCGCGGCGGCGTCGGCGAAGTCGGAGCGGGTCGCCCCGGAGACGGCCGCGTCGCCGGACGCGCCGACGATGCGCCCGGTCGCGAGGTACTGACCGAGCTGGCCGGTGTAGTTCTCGAGGTAGGGCCCGTTGCGCAGGAACGTGAACGGGATGCCGGCGGCCCGGATGACGGCCTCGGTCGCGGTGTGGTCCGGGGCCAGGACCAGCTCGTTCGTGTCGGCCCGGAGCACGCTCGTGTAGGCGAGCAATTGCACGCCGGCGAGCTCAGCCGCCTCGACGACGGCGGTGTGCTGGGGCACCCGTCGCCCCACCTCGCTGCCGGAGACCAGCAGCAGGCGGTCGACGCCCTCGAGAGCCCCGGGCAGGGTCTCGGTGCGGGAGTAGTCACCCTCGCGCACCTCGACCCCACGGGCGGCCAGATCGGCTGCCCGCTCCGGGCTGCGCACGACGGCCCGGATGTCGCCCGGGGCGACGCCCTTGGTGAGCAGCGACTCGATCACGAGGCGGCCGAGGTGGCCGGTCGCTCCGGTGACGGCAATACGGGTCATGGTGTCCCTCCCGGGTGGTGTGATGCGGGCTCAGCCAGCGCTGGGGTCAGTCGGCGATGTGGATGACCGTCTTGCCGCGCGAGTGCCCGGTTCCGAAGATCTGGAGGCCGCTCGCGGCGTCGTCGAGGTTGATGACACTCGTGACGTCCACCTTGAGCGCACCGGACGCGGCCGCCTCCGCGAGCGGGCCGACGACC
>JADGOR010000069.1 GCA_017882855.1 Cellulomonas sp.
GCGGACGATCCCGGGGTGGAGACAGTGGACCCGGATCGGCTGCAGCTCGTGGACGAGCGTGCGGACGAGCGCCTCGATCCCGCCGTTGACCGTGCTGACGGTCGTCGACCCCGGGTACGGCAGGTCCTTGGCCTGGCCACCGAACATGACGATCGCCGCGCCCGGCACGAGCCGGCCCAGCAGCGCATGGACGACCTCCGTGTAGCCCACGAGCTTCAGGGTCGCGAGGCGCATGGCGCCGGTGATGTTGTAGTCGGCCACGGTGTTCTGGTCGCGGTCGATGGCGACGAGCACGAGGTAACGAACCGGTCCGATGTCCGCCAGCGCCGGGGCGATGGTCGTCGGCTCCGCGAGATCGAACGTCACGCCGGTGGCCGCCCCATCGAGCTCGTCGACCGCGGCCGCGACGTGCGCCGGATCCTGGCCGGTCAGGACGACCGCGTCGCCCCGCTGGACGTAGTGACGGGCGATCTCGAGCCCGATTGCCCGCGTGCCGCCGACGACGACGACCGAACCCTTGTCTTTCACGGTTACCTCCATGTTGTCGGGAACGGGCTGCTTGCCCAATGCCATCAGCTGTCGAGTCGTCGCGACCACGCGTCGATGCCGACCGCAAGGAGAAGGATCACCCCGAGGACGATCTGCTGGTAGAACGGGTCGAGGCCCAGGAGGTTGAACCCGTTGCCGATGAGGGCGATCAGGAGGCAGCCGACGACGGTCCGCCAGACAGCGCCCTCACCGCCGAGGATGCTCGTCCCCCCGACGACGACCCCGGCGAGGACGGTGAACGTGAGGAATGCGCCGCTCGAGGCCTGCGCGCTCAGGACACGGGACCCGTCGAGGATCCCGGCGATCGCTGCTGCGGCGCCGCTCAGGACGAATGTCGTGACTCGCACCCCGTCGACCCGGACGCCGCCGAGCCGCGCGGCGGTGGCGTTGCCACCGGTCGCGTAGACGTAGCGCCCGAGCGCAGTGCGGGCCAGGACGATCGCGGCGGCGATCGCGCCGGCGATCATGATCCAGGCGGCGCTCGTGATGCCCAGGATCGATGTCGCGGCCAGCTTCTGGAACTCCGGGTGGTCGAAGGCCACGATCAGATTGCCCTTGGTCGCGAGCGCGCCGACCCCGCTCACGACGTACGTCATGGCGAGCGTCCCGATGAGGGCGTTGATCCGGAACCGCGTCACGAGGATCCCGTTCGCGAGGCCAACGATCGCGCCGATGCCGATCCCGGCAGCGATGCCGGCCGGCACGCCCGCCGTCGCGACCAGCTGCGTCGCGGTCGCACCGGCGAGGCCGTAGACGGCCCCGACCGAGAGGTCGATCCCGCCCGCGATCAGGACCAACGTCGCAGCACAGGCGACGATGATGATCCCGGACTGCTGGTCGAGGATGTTGGCCAGGTTCTCGAAGCGGAGGAAGTCCGGGCTCGCGACCGCCAGCACGATGAACGTCAGCAGGAACGGGACCAGGATCCCGGCTCGACCGATGCGTCGTGACAGGGTCGGACCGAGGACCTGGGCCGTGAGGTCCCGGGGGGCAGACGGTTGCGTGGTTGGCGCGTTCATCCGGCGACCGGATCGGCGCCGAAGGCCGCGTTGAGCACCGCCTCCTCCGTCATGGCGTCGCCTTCAAGCTCGGCGACGACCGCACCCGCCCTGATGACGAGCACGCGGTGCGCGAGGCCGAGGAGCTCCTCGATCTCGCTCGAGATCAGGAGGACACCGACCCCGCTCGCGGCCAGGGCGACGAGGTGCTCGTAGATCTCGCGCTTTGCGCCGATGTCGACGCCGCGCGTCGGCTCATCGGCGATCAGGAGGCTCGGGCTCCCGAGGACGGCGCGGGCGAACAGGAGCTTCTGCTGGTTGCCGCCCGAGAGCGAGACGGCGGGCGCCTCGAGCGCGGTCGTGCCGGAGACACCCCGGAGGGCATCGGCAACGCGCCGCGTCTCTGCCCCCCTTCGGACGAACCCGAGCCGTGTCAGGCTGGAGAGGTTCGCGAGGCTGACGTTCTCGCGAACCGGTCGGCCGAGGAAGAGCCCCTCGTCCTTGCGGGACTCGGGGATGAACGCGACGCCGGCCCGGATCGACGCCCCGGGCGACCCGCCGAGCTGCTCCTCGCCGAGCGTCAGCCTGGCCGCCGATCCGGGGACCGCGCCGAATATCGCCATCGCGAGCTCCGAGCGGCCGGCGCCGATGAGGCCGGCGAGCCCGACGATCTCGCCCTCCCGGACCGTGAGGGACACTCCGCGGACGCCCGGGGCAGTCAGGTCCCGCACGACGAGCGCCGCTGACGCATCCGCCGCGGGCGGGGCTTTCGAGGGAAACGTCCGGCTGAGCGTCCGGCCGAGCATCCCTGAGATGAGGCTCGCTTCCGTCTCGTCGGCGGCAGAGGCGGTCCGGACCACCCGGCCGTCGCGAAGGATCGTCACGGTGTCGGAGAGCTCGAGGATCTCCCCGAGGAAGTGGGAGACGAGGATCACCGAGCGGCCGGAGGCCGCCAGCTTCCGAACGACGCCGTGGAACCGGTGCACCTCTGCGGCCGAGAGCGAGGCCGTCGGCTCGTCGAAGACGATCAGCTGGGCGTCGCGCGCGAGCGCTCGGAGAATCTCGACCTGCTGCTGGCGCCCGATCGTCAGGGTCCCGACCGGGGCGTCCGCCGGGATCTCGAAGCCGGCGTCGGCCGCGAGGTCGTCGAACCGGGCGCGAAGGTGGCCCCGGCGGATGAACCCAACCCGCCGTGGCTCGGCCCCAAGGAACACGTTCTGGGCCGCGGTCAGCTGCGGCACGAGCGCGAGCTCCTGCGCAACGTGCGCGATCCCGTGGTCGAGCGCCTCGCGCGGCGAGGAGAAGCTGATGGGGATCCCCCGGAGGACGAGGCTGCCGTGGTCGGGGTGGAAGACCCCCGCGACGATCTTGCCGAGGGTGGATTTGCCGGCGCCGTTCTCGCCGACGAGGGCATGGATCGAGCCGGCCCGCACCTGGAGCGACACGTCGTCCAGGGCTCTCGTGCTGCCGAAGGTCTTGACGACCCCCTGCACCTCGAGGTGGACCGGCCCGTCCATCATCACCACGTCACTCGGAGACGATTGCCGGGGGGCACGCTCAGCCCGGCCACTCGGCAAGCGTGAGGAAGGTCGCGACGTTGTCCTTCGTGACCACCCCACCGTCGGGAAGGTTGGCCAGCGGATCCGTGCCCGGGACTGGCGTCCCTGACCGGATCGCCTGGATGAGGTTCTGCGTGCCGAGGCGACCCTCGGTCGCGGGGAGCTGCACGACGGTCCCGAATCGGTCGCCCGACTGGATCCCCTGGAGGGCGACGGCGCCGCCGCCGTACCCGACGAGGTTGACCTTGCCCTTGAGTCCCGCGGCCTGGACGGCCTGCAGCGCACCGGTGATGGCCTGGTCGGCGCCGACGATGACGTTGATGTCCTTGTGTGCGGTCAGCATGTCCTGCGCTGCCTTCAGCCCGAGCGCCGTCTGGTAGAACGACTCGCCTTCAGCGACGACCTTGATGCCGGGGTTCGCGGCGATCGAGGCGTCGAACGCCTTCCGCAACGCCGCGTCGAGACCGGACGCCTTCACCGAGTAGATGTAACCGACCTTGCAGGGGTTGGAGCTCCCACATGCCTTGACGACGAGCTGGCCGATCTTGGTCCCGAAATCGCTCGGGACGAAGACGACGTTGGCCGACAGGCCCTGGATCTGCGCGTTCGCTGTCGTGTAGTCGGTCCCCAGGATCTGGTCGATGTTGCCGACGGCGATCCCCTTGGCGATCGCGGCCTGCACGCCGGTCACGAGCCCGCCGCCGTAGATCGGCTGGACGATGACCCCGTCGTACTTCCCGGACGAGACCGCGTCCTGGAGCTGTTTGGTCTGGGCGGTCGGGTCGTTGTTCGCGTCGAAGACGGTGATCTGGGCATTCCCGGCCGCAGCGGCCGCCTGAGCCGCCGCGAGCATCGGAGCGTCATAGCTGTTCGCGATTGCGAACGAGAGATAGGCGAGCTGGAGCGTCTTGGGCGCCGCGCTCGGGCTCGGCGCCGTGCTCGGCGCGGCACTCGCGGCCGTGCTCGCGACCGGGGCGACGCTCGGGACGGCGCTGGCGACCGCGCTCGGGGCGGTCGTCGCGCCCGACGAGCAGGCGGCGATGGCGAAGGCCGCGATGGCGGCGAGGGCCGCCAGCCGTAGAGTTGCGCTGCGGGTGCGTCGGGGACTCATGCGTGTGTCCTCCAATGTGCTGACGAACGATGTCCTGACGGTGCCGGCCTCAACCGCGGCCGCACGGCCGGCGTTCGGGACGCCGAGCCCAACCTCACTCCCCGCTCTCTCCTCCTCGAGCGGGCCAGGGTTCGATGCCTCGTTCAGCGAGGCGCATCCAGGTGGGCTCCCAGCGGTACGAGTGGCGCGTCGGCGGCTGCGGCGCCTGGGTCTCGATCCAGCGGACGCGCTCAGGTCCGGAGTTCCAGAAGCCGTGGACGCTCCCGACGCCGGCGAAGACGACATCGCCCGGCCGAAAGCGGTAGGGCATCCCGTCGAGCTCGGCCTCGACCTCGCCAGCGAGGAAGAAGTACGCCTCCTCGAATGGGTGATCGTGGGCCTGCGCGGCGCCACCGATCTCGTAGTCGACGGTGAACATCGTGAGGAGATCCGCACCGAAGGTTCGGTCGATCAGCATCTTCACGGAGATCCCGCTGTAGGCGAGCAACGCGGTATCCATCCCGGCAGGCCGACGACCGCGCGCCGGGTCATCCAACCGGAGCGCCTCGAGCTGCGGCGGCGTTCCCTCATAGTGGCCGACGAACCGGACCATCGGGTCGCCGAGCGCGGGGCGCTCTGCCGCGGCGGTGAGCGCGGCGAGGTCCGGGGCCGCGGGCGCGTAGATCGTGTCGCGCACGGCGGCGGCCGGGCCCCGCCGGGGCGGCGTGTTCAGCGACAGCCAGCGGACCGTGCGGTCGGCGGGAGCGACGAGCGTGTGGGGCGCTCCGATCGGGATCAGCGCGTAGTCGCCGGCCACGAGCCGGTGGACCCGGCGGTCCAGCTCGAGGACGAGCTCGCCGTCGAGGATGTAGAGCGCCTCCTCGAACGAATGGACGTGGCGAGCGATCCAGCCGCCCGGAGCCAGGACGCCGACGGCGAGCTCCGTGTGTGTGGCTCCCTGGGGTGGGCCGACGAGGACACGCCGAGCCAGGCCGGACGCAGTCGCGGTGGCGGGCGCGGGGGCCTCGCCGAACGCCCAGTCAACCCGGCCGACGTAGTGCACACAGCACCTCCACGTCCGGGGAGCATCGGTCCCCGGTGTCCGCGGAGTGTGCAGTATAGGTGCACAGTCGTCAATGACTATTGAAGACGCTTGCCAGTTTCACTGAACGCCCGGCCGGGCGTCCCGGTCCCCGGGACGGTCAGTGGTCGGCGGTGCCCGCGGTCGCGGCGAAGGTTCCGGGACTCTGGAGATCCACGGGCCGTCGCCCGAGCGTGAACCAGATCCCGTGCACGGGCTCGGCGCCCAGGTTGTACAGGCGATGGGGGATGGTCGAGTCGAGGGTGATGGCGTCGCCGGGCCCGAGCACGTATTCGTCGAAGCCGACGGTCACGCCGAGCGTTCCGCTCAGGATGTAGCCCCACTCCTGGCCGCCGTGGCGTTGGAACTCGTGCTCCGGGCTGGACGCGCCCCCCACCTCGTAGGTCACGTGGATGAACTCCGCATTGGGGACGGAGGAGGTGGTGAGCCGTTCCCAAACGACCCCGGAGGCAAGCCGGATCGTCTTCCGGGTCTCGGCGCGCTGCACGGGTTCCGCAGGCAGGGCAGCTGGCGCTTTCGGCAGATCGACGGGCACGGGCCGGCGTCGCCGGCCCTGCGCAGCCAGCGCGCCCGCGTCCACGAAGAGCAGCTCATCCAGCGAGATGCCGAGCTCGGAGGCGATGGCGTAGAGCGTGCTCACGGAGGGCTTGGCGCGCCCGGTCTCCACCTGGGAGATGAGGCTCGGCGAGATCCCGAGGCGATCCGCGAGAGCACGCAGGCTGAGCCCGTGGGCCCGCCGCGCGACCCGCAGGCGGTCACCCATCTCCGGGTACGCAGGCTCGGACCCGTTGCCCCCTTGGCGTGCCACGACCACCTCCTTGTCCCGCATGGTACTCGCCCATCCGGCCTCGAGTCGTGTACAACCATACTGCATGTAGATTTGTACATCCCTATTGAAATCCGTGCGGACGTCGGCGATACTCCGCGGAGCCATTCATCGATCACTCGACTGGGGACTGACTGTGTCGTTGCCGATTGGCTCTCCGGGCTTCCAGGCTGTCGACTGGGAGGAGCGCCTCAACACCGACCGCCTGAGGAACTACCGGTTCGGGCGGGCCCGGGCGGCCCTGGAAGCGTCCGAGCTCGGCGCCTTGCTCCTCTTCGATTTCAACAACATCCGGTACGTCACCAGCACCCATATCGGCGAGTGGGCGCGCGACAAGATGACCCGGTTCGCGCTCCAGACGCGGGGCGGGCAGCCGCACCTCTGGGACTTCGGCTCCGCCGCGAAGCACCATCGCCTCTATTGCCCCTGGCTCCCCCCCGAGAACATCCGGGGCGGCATGATCGGGCTGCGAGGCGCGGTCGCGCCCGATGCGGGCCTGTTCACCGGGGCGGCCAGGGAGATCAAGGCGATCCTCCGCGCCGAGGGCGTCGCGGACATGCCCATCGGCGTGGACCTCGTGGAACCGCCGATGCTTGCCGCGCTCCAGGCGGAGGGGATCACCGTGCTCGACGCACAGCAGGTGATGCTGAACGCTCGCGAGGTCAAGTCCCCGGACGAGATCATGCTGCTGAACCAGGCCTGTGCGATGGTCGACGGGGCCTACCAGCTCATCTCGGAGCAGCTCAAGCCGGGCGTCCGCGAGAGCGACATCGTGGCCAACGTCACGAAGCTCCTCTACGACCTCGGCTCCGAGCACGTGGACAACATCAACGCGGTGTCGGGTGAGCGGTGCAGCCCCCACCCGCACGTGTTCAGCGATCGGATCATCCGGCCCGGCGACCAGGCGTTCTTCGACATCATCCAGACGTTCGTCGGCTACAAGACCTGCTACTACCGGACGTTCGTCGTCGGCAGGGCGAGCGACGCGCAGCGGGACGCCTACAAGCAGGCTCGCGAGTGGATCGATGCCTCGATCGACATGATGCGCCCGGGCGTCATGACCGACCAGGTCGCCGCGGTCTGGCCGAAGGCCGAGGAGTTCGGCTTCTCGAGCGAGATGGAGGCGTTCGGCCTCCAGTTCGGGCACAGCGTCGGCCTGTTCCTGCACGAGCGCCCGATCATCAGCCGGCTCAACTCCCTCGAACACCCCGTCGAGATCAAGGAGGGCATGGTGATCGCGCTCGAGACCTATTGCCCCGCGAAGGACGGCTACTCCGCCGCGCGGATCGAGGAGGAGGTCGTCGTGACGGCGGACGGTCCGCAGGTGATCACGAAGTTCCCGTCCGACGAGCTCTTCGTCGCCAACCCGTACTGAGGCAGGCCGCATCCATGTCGACCCAGCGACCCACGGCGGCAGCGCCCGCCCTCGAGACCCGGCTGGCGATCTACCGGACCATGGCGGAGTGCCGGCAGTTCGAGGCGCGCGCCCAGGAACTGTTCTTCGAAGGCCTCGTTCGGGGAACGACCCACCTCGGGATCGGACAGGAGGCGGTCGCGGCAGGTGTCGCGGCGGCGATGCGCACGGACGACTACACCTTCTGCACGTACCGCGGCCACAACCACACCCTGGCCCGGGGCGTCCCGATGGCCCCCATCTTCGCCGAGCTGTTCGGTCGCGGGACCGGGCTCCTCGGTGGCAAGGGCGGCTCGATGCATCTCACCTCGGTCGAGCACGGGGTGATGGGCTCGTACGCGATCATCGGCGCCCACTTGCCGATCGCGCTCGGCGCGGCGTGGTCGGCGCAGTACCGGAAGTCCGGCCAGGTGGCGCTGTGCTTCTTCGGCGACGGCACGACCAACATCGGGGCGTTCCACGAGGCCCTCAACATGGCCGCCGTGTGGAAGGCGCCGGTGGTGTTCATCTGCGAGAACAACCAGTACATGGAGTACACGCCGATCGGGTCCGTGACCGCCGTCCCGCGGCCGGCCGCCGACCGGGCAAGCGCCTACGGCCTCGAGCCGATCGTCGTCGACGGGAACGACCCCGACGCCGTCTACGCGATCGCTCGGACCGCGATCGACCGGGCGAGAGCCGGGGATGGCCCGTCGCTGATCGAAGCCCTCACCTACCGCCACGGCGGCCACTCCCGGGCCGATCCCGGCAAGTACCGCCCGGACGAGGAGGTGAAGGCATGGCTCGCCCGCGACCCGCTCCCGATGTATCGGGCACGGCTGCTCGCGGAAGGCGCATCCGAGGTAGCGCTCGCCGCCATCGACGACGAGACGAGAGGCAGTGTCGCCGAGGCGGAGCAGGAGGCGCGCAGCGCGCCGGAGCCGAGCCTCGACGTGCTCGAGACGCAGGTGTGGAGCGACGGGGGCTCGGCATGGCGGAACTGACCTACCGCGCCGCGGTCGCGGCGGGAATCGCCCAGGAGATGGACCGCGACCCGTCGGTGGTGATGATCGGCGAGGACATCGGGGCCGCCGGCGGCGTGTTCAAGCTCACCGAGGGCCTGTTCGGGCGATTCGGTCCCGAGCGTGTCCGCGACACGCCCATCAGCGAGCAGGCGATCGTCGGCGCCGCGATGGGTGCGGCGATGACCGGCCTGCGGCCGATCGCGGAGCTGATGTTCTCGGACTTCTTCGCAGTGACCTGGGACATGGTCGCGAACCAGATCGCCAAATCCCGGTACATGACCAACGGGCAGGTCTCGATCCCCCTCGTGCTGCGGACCGCCAACGGCGGCGGCCTGCGGTTCGGGGCCCAGCACAGCCAGAGCATCGAGAACTGGGCGATGGCGATTCCGGGCCTCAAGGTCGTGGCGCCATCCACGCCCGCGGACGTCATGGGGCTCATGGCGGCGGCGATCCGGGACAACGACCCGGTGATCTTCTGCGAGCACAAGGCGCTCCTGGCCATCAAGGGCGAGGTGCCCACCGGCGAGCAGTTCATCCCCCTGGGCAAGGCGGCGACCGTCCGGCCGGGAAGCGACTGCACGGTGGTGGCGATCGCCGCCATGGTCCCGCGGGCCCTGGCCGCGGCCGAGCGACTCCAGGCCGAAGACGGCATCAACGCCGAGGTGATCGACCTGCGCACGCTCGTCCCGCTCGATGCCCAGGCGATCCTCGAGTCGGTTGCGCGGACCAGCCGGCTGTTCACCGTGGAGGAGAACCCCCGTCTGTGCGGCTGGGGTGCCGAGATCGTGTCGCTCGTCGCCGACGAGGGCTTCTACAGCCTGGATGCGCCCCTGGTGCGCATCACGACTCCGCACATCCCACTGCCGTCCGCGGCGGTGCTCGAGGATGCGGCGATGCCCAGCGTCGATCGGATCGCAGACACGATCCGCCGACGCCTCGAGGCGGCCCGGTGACCGAGGCGCCTCCGGACCTGATCGTTGCCGTCCTCGGGCTGGGCCGAATGGGGACGGCGATGGCCCGATCGCTCGCACGGGCCGGGCTGTCGCTCGTGGTGTGGAACAGGACGCGGGATCGCGCCGAGGCGCTCGGCGCCGAGCTCGGGGCTCGAGTGGCGACCACGCCCGCGGAGGCCGCCTCGCTCGCCGACGTGACCCTGACCATGCTCACGGACGACGCCGCCCTCGAGCAGGTCTACCGTGGATCCGATGGCCTCCTGGCCGGCGTCCGGCCCGGCGGCATCCTGGTCGACCTGAGCACCGTGACGCCGGAGACCATCAGATCGCTGGCCGCGAGTGCGAAGGCAGCCGGCGCCGCGCTGCTGGACGCTCCGGTCAGCGGCAGCACAGCGACGGCCGAGACGGGGCAGCTGACCCTGATGGTCGGGGGCGACGCCACAGACCTCGAGCGGGCCAGGCCGGCGCTCGCGCCGCTGTCCACGGCGATCTTCCACCTCGGGCCGGTCGGGTCCGGATCGGCGATGAAGCTCGCCGTGAACATCGTGATCTTCGGCCTCAACAACGCGCTTTCGGAGGCGCTGGCGCTCAGCGAGGCCGCCGGGATTCCGAGAGAGCACGCATACGACGTGCTCTCGGCGAGTGCCGCCGGCTCCCCGTTCGTCGGCTACAAGCGGGCCGCCTTCCTCGACCCGGAGGGCACGCCGACCGCGTTCTCGCTCCGCCTCGCGGAAAAGGACCTGCGCTTGATCGCCGCATTCGCGGCGGGCCTCGCGATCTCCCTGCCCCAGGCCGCGGTCAACCTCGACCTCATCCGCAGCGCGCAGGCCGGCGGCAACGAAGGCCGGGACTTCTCGTTCGTCGCGGAGTACCTCCGGACCGCCGGATCACGGGCCAATGGCACCGGGTCGCTCGGCCCTGGGGGAAGAGAGACCTGACCCAGAGCATCACCCACGCAGCGCTTGATCGTCGACAGCCGGAGCAGGGACTTGAAGGGGACAGCGAAATGACGGACCGAACTCTCATCCGCGGCGGGATCGTGGTCACGGTGGACAAAAGCCTCGGCGAGCTCAACGGCGCCGACGTCCTGATCGAGGACGACCGGATCGCTGCTGTCGGTCACAACCTCAGCGCCGAGGGCGCGACGGTCATCGAGGCGGCTGGCGACATCGTCATCCCGGGCTTCATCGACACGCATCGCCACACGTGGGAGACCTCGATCCGAACGTGCGCGCCCGACTACACGCTCGGCGCGTACTTCGCGGCGATCCTCGACCAGTTCGCGCCGAAGTACCGTCCGGAGGACGTCTACGCCGCCAACCAGTGGGGCGCGCTCGAGTCGATCAACGCGGGCATCACGACCCTGGTCGACTGGTCGCACATCATGAACACACCGGACCACGCCGACGCGGCGATCAAGGGCCTGCAGGATACGAGCATCCGGTCGGTGTTCGCATACGGCTTCCCGAACACCTCCATCCAGACATGGTGGTTCGGCCCGGATTACGCCGGCAGCGTCGAGCGAATCGATGGCCCCGACGCTCGAAGAATCCGCAGCCAGTACCTCGCGGACGACGCGGGCCTCATCACCATGGGCCTGGCCACGCGCGGCCCGAACTTCTGCAAGCCGGACGTGGTCCGCTACAAATGGGAGCTGGCGAAGGAGCTGGGCATCAACATCACGGTCCACGTGGCGATGGACCGCTTCGGATACACGAAGGGACAGGTCCG
>JADGOR010000142.1 GCA_017882855.1 Cellulomonas sp.
GGTCGCCGCGGATCCAGACAGGGCCATCTGGCTGGCCCTCCAGCGCCTTCCGTCACAGACGATCCCGCAGCAATAGTCCATCGGACCCCCCGAACAGGCGACACCGGTGCTTGTCGGGCGAGTGTACGCGCAGAGGTGCCCGCGCCCCTCATCTATTGGTACCGGTGGTACTGGGCGCCGGCTGGCGCGCTCAGGAGTAGAGGCGGCAGCCGGCCAAGATCGGCCGCGGTACGGTCGGCCATCGTCGCCCTGTTCTACGGGCCGAGCATGACCGACCTCAAGGGCCCTCACGATGAACGGATCGTGATTGGACGCCGGCTCAGACCTTGGGCAGCGCGGCGAGCGCCTGCTGACGCGGTCGGCCGGGTACTCGTAGTCCTCGAGCTGGCCCCGCTCGCTTGGACCGATTCGGCTAACGATCGTCGAGTTCAGTCGTCCGGTTGGGCGACCGTCGACGCGTGGTTGGCCAGGCCGAGGTTGTGGGCGACGGCCGCCGCCTCAGTCCGCCCATGGACGCCCAACTTGGCCAGGATGTTCGACACGTGGACGCCGGCGGTCTTCTCGGTGATGAAGAGCTCGCCGGCGATCTGCCGGTTCGTCCGGCCGGCCGCGACCAGTTCCAACACCTCGCGCTCGCGCGTCGTAAGCCCAAGCGACTTGAGCGCGTCGGGGACAGGGCGGGGCTCGGGCGGCTGGGCGCCAAGATCCAGCCGACCACGCTGGGCGAGCCGTTCGATCTCCCGGCGAAGCGGCGCTGCATCGAGGTCCACCGTGATTGCGAGTGCCTCGCGCAGGGGTCGGGCGGCCTCAAAGCGGCGCGCCGTCCTCGCGAGGAGGGCCTCCGCCTGGCGCCAGAGCGCGTAGGCTTGCGGATAGGACATCGGGATCGCACCGAACGCACCCGCAGCCGTGGCCCATAGCACCGGGTCGCTCGCGCCGTCCAGGCGCGTGACTTCAGCCTGGCAGATCGACCAGAACGCCTCGGCCTGCGACACGAAGTTGGGCAGGCCGTGGGCGATGATGTCCCTCAGCGCAGTGATGGCCCCGAGATATCGCTCGGCGATCGCACGCGACTCCTGGAGCTCGGCATCCGCACGGCGTGCCCGAGCCAGCGCCGCGACATCGGCTTCGGCCCTGAGGCCAAGGGCATACAACGGCCCGATCCGGGAGACATACCCGGGCGTGTCGGCTGTCAAGCGCCGGAAGGCGTCACCGATCTCCGCTCGAGCCTCGAGAGGTCGGCCGTTCCAGATCGCCAGTTCGGCGCTAGCCTCGGCCAGTGGTGCGACCCATTGCGCTTCAACGGTGTGCTCGATGAGTGGGCGAAGCCGGTCGAGCCGCCGGGCCGCGTCAACGTGCCGTCCTTGTGCAACTTCGAGCAACGCCAGGCGCTCCTCGACGAAGATCTCCGCGGTGCCGGGCACCGCGAATCGCCGGGCCCGTTCGACCAGGGCCACGGCATCACCCCAGCGTCCCATTCGCTGGAGCGCGGAGGCCCCTTCGCAGAGGCAGGCGACGCCGTACTCGCGCGCCACTCCGTGATCTTGCGCGTACCCGAACGCCTCTTCCGCGAGCGCGCCCGCGTCCGCGAGGCGCGCGCTGTTGTTCAGGACGTCGACGAGGTTTGCGTAGGCTCGCGCAATGTCATCGACGCTGTTCGCCCGCCTCCCGATCTCGAGAGCATCACGCAGATCCCTGATGCCGCCGTCAAGGTCGCCAAGGTAGTGAATCGTGGTTCCGAGCGAGTTGAGCGCATGGCTCTCGATCTCGGGAGCGCCAACGCGCCGAGCGACAGCGACGGCCTCTTCACAGACCGGCTTCGCCTCCTCCCAGAACGCCTCGACCATCAGGATCTGGCCGAGCCTGGCCGTGACCCGCGCCCGGGCCACGGTTGGAGGCTCCGACGGGACCAGCCGGACCGCCTCCCGGCAGGCCTCGAGGGCAGCGAACCCGTCTCCGGCACTCCACAAGTAGCGCCCCAGCCGCTCCTTGAGAAGGCCGAGGCGGGTCGGATCTGTTGTGCCGGTGGCCAGGCTGACAGCCTCGCGCATCAAGGACACCGCCCTCGGCGGCATCGTCTCGGCAGCTGCTCGAGCTGTGCGCGCGAGCAGCTCGATCCGGTCGAGCCCGGTCCGTCGTGAAGCGTCCGGCACACGATCCCAGAGCTCGAGCGCCCGTTCGAGCTGGGCATGCGCATCCGCGAGGGCGTACATGCGTTCCGCCGCTGCCCCCGCCCGCACCGATGCTTCGAGCGCCCGCGGCAGGTCATGCGACGCGTACCAGTGGTAGGCAAGCTCTGCCGCGTCCTGGTCGGTGATCGCATCGTGGGTGCCCGCGAGGGCGTCCGCGAACCGCCCGTGGAGACGCGCTCGCTCGCCCGGCAAGAGCTCGCCGTAGATGGCCTCCTGGAGGAGCGAGTGGCGGAAGACGAAAGCCTCCTCGGCGCCGGTATCGACCGGAACGAGGATGTGGCGCTCGACCGCCTCACGGAGATTCGAGACAAGATCCGCTTCGTCGCGTTCGGCAACGCGCGCGAGGAGACGAGTCGACACCTGCGGCCCGGACGCGGAGGCCCTCCGAAGGAGTTCCTGGGTCGGCTCGCTCAGCGCGGCCACCCGGGCGAGCAAAACGTCACGCAACACCGCGGGAAGCGCACGTCCGGGGGTCTCGACAGCCAGCAACTCCTCGACGAAGAACGGGTTTCCGCCAGACCGGCCGAAAATGGCCTCGAGAAGATCGGGATCGGCAGGGCGGACTCGGATGGCGCCGATCTGTGCAGCAAGCTCCTCGCGGTCGAAGCGGGCCAGATCGATGCGTTGCGCGGCACGGCCGCGCTCGAGCTCCGCCAGGTGCGGCAGCAGAGGGTGCCGTCGATGAAGCTCATCGGTTCGGAAGGTGGCGAGCACGACGATCCCCGCATCACGGCTGTTGCGAGCAAGGTAGGAGAGCAGGTCGAGGGTCGACGGGTCGGCCCAATGGACGTCCTCGACCACGAACACAAGCCCTCGGTCACGCGCCAGCCTCCCGAATAGGCCGAGGAGTGCCTCGAATAGCCGCGCCTGCCCAGAATCGCGGCCCAGGTCAGTGCGCTCGACCGGCTCGGTGCGTTGACCAAGGTCGGGCAGCAATCGGGCGAGCTCGGTCCGGGCCGTGCCCAGGAGGTCGTTCATCTCGTCCGGAGAACGTCCGGCTACAAGCGTCCGCAGCGCCTCGGTGAGCGGTGCGAAGGGCAGCCCCGATCCACCGAGTTCGACGCAAGCGCCGACGAGCGCAATCACGCCGCTCTCCCGGGCTCGCCGGACGACCTCGTCGACGAAACGGGTCTTGCCGACTCCGGCCTCGCCAGCGACGAGGAGAAGACCTGAACGCCCGCTGACCGCATCCGCGACGACCGCCGCTGCCCGATCGAGCTCGGACCGGCGGCCGACGAAGACGGGACTCGAGAGGCGGCTGACCACCGGGCCATTATGGAAGGCATCGGTTCGGCTTCCAACCAAGACGCCCGCCTGGTCGCGTCGGCCGGGATCGTCCAATGCAATCTAGGCTCGGCGCGGGTTGGTCGCTCGATTGCCGACGGGCGAATCCTTGGCACCCCGTCGTTGCCGCATCTGTCGCGAAATCCCCACCAGCATGGCGCCCGAAAGCCGCCCAATGAGGCCGCCGACACGCCTCACCGGCGACTGGCCAACGCTCGGCTGGCTCAATGGAGCGGCGGCCCGTGCGAGACGATCGGCGTGAGCCTCGCGCGCAAACTGCTCGTACCGTTGACGCGTCAGTTCCTCCATCGCGTAGCTGTTCATATCGCGGTCCTCGTTCGCTGAACCGGCAGCGGATTCCGTAACGAGGACCAGACTGGTGCTCACGGACCAGGTCGCGCATCGGGAGAAGTCTCTAGATCGCG
>JADGOR010000143.1 GCA_017882855.1 Cellulomonas sp.
CCGGTCGTGACGATCTTGTTGCCGAAGAAGCTGAAGACCCCGACATCGGCGATAGAGCCGACCGGTCGGTCACCGACCCACGCGCCGTGCGCCTCGGCCGCGTCCTCGACGACCTTCAGGCCGTGCCGCTCCGCGATGGCCATGATCGAAGTCATGTCCGCCGGATGGCCGTACAGGTGCACCGGGATGATCACCTTCGTTCGCGGTGTGATCCGGTGCTCGATGTCAGCGGGGTCCAGGTTCATCGTGTCGGGCTCGACGTCCGCGAAGACGGGGGTGGCCCCGCAATACGTCACTGCGTTGGCGGTCGCGATGTAGGTCAGGGTCGGGACGATCACCTCGTCACCCGGCCCCACCCCCAAGGCCGTGAGGGCCAGGTGCAGAGCAGTCGTCCCGTTGTTGGTCGCGATCACGTGCCGACTGCCGGCGATCGCGGCGAAGGCTGTCTCGAAGTCGGTGATGAAGTGCCCGACGGATGAGATCCAGGTGGAATCGATGCACTCGTTGACGTATGCGGATTCGTTGCCTGAGAGGTCCGGGCTCGCGATCGGTATCAACGCTTCAACTCCTTGGCAGGCATACCCACAACAGTCTGGCCGTCAGCGACATCGTGCAGCACGAGCGCCCCGGCACCGACGGTCGCGCCGGCACCGATCCGGACCCCGGGGACGACGCTAGCGCCAATTCCGATCAACGCGCGGTCCCCGACGATGATGGTTCCGGCGAGGTTGACGCCGGGAGCGACATGCACGAAGTCGCCGATCACACAGTCGTGGTCCACGGTGGCCGCGGTGTTGATGATCGACCCACAACCGACTCGCACATTGGCGCCCAGGACCGCCTTGTGCAGAACGATGCTACCGTCCCCGACCCGAGCGGTGGCCCCCACCTGCGCGCTCGGGGCGATGATCGTGACGAGCGTGAAGCCCGCTTCGAGACACCGCTGCGTCACCGCGGCGCGAACCGTGTTGGACCCGAGGGCCACGAATGCGCGGTCCAACCCGGCTGCCAGCAAGAGCGGGAGCCGGTCGTCATCGCCCAGGTACTCGAGGCCCAGGACGTCTCCCGCGGCCGGGCCGACGTACCCAGCCGGAGCAAGATCGGGCGCTGGGTCCCACGCGTCCAGGCAAGCGCGCGCATGTCCACCGTTGCCGACGATCACTACCTGGGCCATCGATCTCCTGCCCCTTCCTTCACCGAGCTCGAAGGCGGTTCGTCGCGTCGAGGAGTCGTGATGTCCCCGGAAGCCTACTGGAGATCAATCCTCGAGATAGGCAACCACTGCGCTATCCATGGGTCATCGAGGCGGCGCGTTGATCGCGGCGCGGTAGGCATCCATTGTCTGTTCTGCCGCGTGTTCCCAGGTAAAGACCCTCGAGCGTTCGAATGCCGCCCGGGCCAGCGGATCGCGCTCCGGGCCGGTGGCTCGGAGCAGGCCGGCCGCGAGCTGAGCCGGGTCGCCCGAGGGCGCTGTGTCCTGCTCGCGCGGTGCGAGCTCGAGGTCGATCGCTGTGCTCATCGAGTTTCGTCCTGCTCCGGTGTGCCCATGGTGCACCAGTGTGCGGCATCGGCCGCCGGGTGGGTATCCCCGGCGCACCGGCTCGCCGCCTCTACGATCGGGTGGTGCGACTCCTCCTCGATGCCACCGCCATCCCCGCTGACCGGGGCGGCGTCGGCCGGTACGTCGATGCTCTGCTACCGGCACTCGCCGACCTTGGGCTCGACCTGGTGGTCGCCTGTCAGCAGCGGGACGCGGCGGCGACCTCCGCCTTGGTGCCGTCGGCCGAGATCGTGCCCGTGCCCGCGCCGATCGACCGCCGACCGGTGCGTCTCGCCTGGGAGCAGGTCGGTCTGCCCCGACTGGTTCGCGCCACGCGTTCGGAGCTGCTGCACAGCCCGCACTACACGACGCCGCGGTGGGTCGGAGTGCCGACCGTCGTCACCATCCACGACGCGACGTTCTTCAGTCATCCGGACCTCCACTCCCCGGTCAAGGCTCGGTTCTTCCGGTCCGCGATCCGTACCGCCGTCCGCCGTGCCACGGGCATCGTGGTCCCGTCGAGGGCGACCCTCGACGAGGTGAAGAGGTATGCCGGTGGTGCCGATGAGCAGTTCCAGGTCGCCTACCACGGCGTCGACATCGCAGCCTTCCACCCGGTCGACGACGCCGAGCGCGGACGTGTCCGGAGCTCTCTCGGTCTCGGCGACGGGCGCTACGTGGGGTTCCTCGGGACCCTCGAACCGCGCAAGAACGTCCCGACGCTGATTCGCGCGTGGGTCCGTGCGGTTCAAGGACTCGCCGACCCGGCGGCTCTCGTCCTCGCGGGCGGACCCGGGTGGGACGGTGGCGTGGACCCGGCGATCGACGCCGTCCCGCCGGGGCTCCGACTGGTCCGTCCGGGGTATCTGCCGTTCGCGGATCTCGCGGGCTTCCTCGGCGGTGCCGAGGTGCTCGCATACCCGAGTCTCGGCGAGGGCTTCGGGCTACCGGTGCTCGAGGCCATGGCGTGCGGTGCCGCGGTGCTCACCACGCGAGAGCTCTCCCTGCCGGAGGTCGGCGGCGACGCCGTCGCGTACTGCGGAACCGACGAGGCGAGCATTGCGGCGGCTCTGAGCGCCCTTCTCGCCGACGGCGGGCGCCGGGCCGAGCTCTCGGCCGCGGGGATCCGCCGGGCAGCCGAATTCACCTGGGAGGCTGCGGCCGCGGCGCACCTCGCTGCGTACCGGAGCGCCCTCGCGCGCGCTCGCTGAGGCGTGGCTACTGCGTCAGCGAGGCAAGGTACTCGGCGACCTCGGCCGAGTCCGGTAGCAGGCCCGCGTCGCAGGCCTGCGCGAGCGTCGGGGCCGCCAGGTCCTTCGCGGACAGCTGCGGGGTGAGCGGGGAGCCGTCACGAGCGGTTGTCGGCCACACGATGCCGATCTCGGGATCGAGGGGATGGACGCCGTGCTCGCGCCCTGGCGAGTAGCTCGTCGAGCAGAGGTAGAGCACCGTCGAGTCGTCCGCCAGGGATAGGAAGGCGTGCCCGAGCCCCTCGCTGAGGTAGATCGCTCTCCGATCCGCGTCGTCGAGCAGCACGGCGTCCCACCTGCCGAAGCTCGGTGAGCCGACCCGCAGGTCGATCGCGACGTCGAGCACGGCACCCCTGGCGCAGGTGACATACTTCGCTTGGCCCGGCGGGACGTCCGCGTAGTGGATGCCGCGGAGCACCCCGGCGGCCGAGACCGAGCAGTTCGCCTGCCGCAGGTCGAACCGATGGCCCGCGACCTCGTGGAACGGACCCCCTTGGAAGAACTCAAGGAAGACGCCGCGCGGATCGCCGTGCTGGCGGGGGGTGATCTCCCATGCTCCGGGTACCGAGAGTTCGCGGTACGTCATGACTCTTCTTTCGGTCGCACGGGTGGAAGTGGTCAGCCTAGCGAGGCCCGTGGTTCCCGAGCGGTTGCCGGCCTGGTGTCGACAGAACCACGCTGACGTGCGCGCCGGGCTGACCCGGACGCCAGAGCCGAGCCTGGCGCACGGAACGGGGTTCGGGTCGTCGAAGACCGCCGAAGTGCTGTGCAAGTCAGGCATCCACGAGACGCCCCTTGCGCTCGTGAACAGAACCCCATGCAAGGTCCATTCTCCGGGGTCAGCGGGGCAATCTGGCGTCATGGCCCGACCCCAAACACCGATACCGCGGGCGGATCCGTGCCTATCCGGGACCATTCACGTGCTTGAGCAGCGCGTAGGTCGTGGTGCCGTCGGAGAATGTCTGCGTGCTCGAGAGATCGAAGTCGCCCGTGCACGACTGGTTATGACTGATCTGCCCAGCCACATCCGTACCGACAAGAAGATACTCAGCGTCGCCGGGCCATGGCATGCCGCAGAACGCCGTGACGAAGAACGGGCTG
>JADGOR010000144.1 GCA_017882855.1 Cellulomonas sp.
GGTATCGCTGGCCGGAGCCGGATCCGCCGGCGATGGTCGCAACGCTCCGCGACCAGGCCCGACGTCTGCACGAGACGACCGACTTCGCGCTCGTCGGCAGCGGCGTGATCGGTGGCGGGATCTTCGAGCAGGGGTGCCGGACGGTCGGGCTGGAGAACTTCATGATGGCGCTCATGCTCGACCGGCCGTTCGCAGAGCGGCTGATGGACGGGATCACCGAGATCTACCTCGAGTCGATCCGACAGTATCTCGAGGCAGTCGGTGAGTACATCGACGTCTTCACGTTCTGGGACGACGTCTGCGGCCAGGATGGGTGGCTCATCAGCCCGGAGCTGTATGTCACCCTGATCAAGCCGCGCCAGCGCAGGCTATTCGATGCCATCCGGCGCGGTACCGACGCCAAGATCTTCTATCACGGGTGCGGGGCCGTCTTCGACCTCATCCCGCACCTCATCGAGATCGGCGTGGACATCCTGAATCCGGTCCAGGTTTCGGCGCGCGGCATGGACTCGAGGCGGCTCAAGGAGCGGTATGGCAACGACGTCACCTTCTGGGGCGGCGGCGTCGACACGCAGCGGGTGCTGCCCTTCGACACGCCGGAGCACGTTCGCGACGAGGTCCGGCGCCGGATCGACGATCTCGCGCCCGGGGGCGGGTTCGTGTTCAGCACCGTCCACAATATCCAGGCCTTCGTGCCGCCGGCCAACGTCGTGGCCGCGTTCGATACGGCCTTCGAGCACGGCCGTTACGAGCGCTGACCCGCGGCCCACCGGCGGGGCCCGGCGGTGGCTGGCGGACCCATCTCCCTCGCCGTCCGGCGCCCAGAGCGCGCGTGCATGGATGCAGATTCGACGGGCGCCCCTACGGAAGCGCGGCCAAGTCGGAGGCCGCAGAATGGCTGGACGATGTCGAAGCAGGCGCGCCACGTGAGATGTGTCACCCGCGAACACCGTTCGTGCGCAGCGAGGAGTCGCGAGGCGAGCGGACTGGACACGTGGCAGGGCGCACGTTGACCGGCGTGCTGACCCGCGATGGCCGGCTCCTATTCGGGACGCGGATCGCACGCCTCTTCGGCTACGGCTTCCTGTCGGTCGTGCTGGTCCTGTACCTGGTCGCGATTGGGTTCGGGGCACTCCAGGTCGGCCTGATCCTGACGCTGACGCTTGTCGGCGACGCGGCCATCACGCTGTGGCTGACCACGCACGCCGACCGGATCGGGCGGCGGCGGACCCTCCTGGCCGGGGCCGGCCTCATGATCCTTGCCGGAATCGCGTTCGCTCTCTCGAACGATTTCTGGGTCCTCATCCTGGCGGCGACCATCGGGGTGATCAGCCCGAGCGGCAACGAGGTGGGCCCATTCCTCGCCGTCGAGCAGGCGGCACTGTCCCAGACCGTGACCGACCGGCAACGCACGCGGGTCTTCGGCTGGTACAACCTCGCCGGCTCGTTCGCGACCGCATCCGGATCGCTGGCTGCGGGGCTCCTCGGGGCGACGCTCCAGGCTGGCGGCGCCAGCCCGCTCGACAGCTACCGGGTCATCATCGTCGGCTACGCGCTCATCGGCCTCGTCCTGGTCGCCCTCTTCGCCACCGTCTCGCCGGCCATCGAGGTGCCCCAGGCCGCCGACGTGTCGGTCGCCACGCGCCTCGGCCTCCACCGCTCACGGGGCGTGGTGGCGCGCCTGTCGGCGCTCTTCGGGCTCGACGCGTTCGCGGGCGGCTTCGTCATCCAGAGCATCGTGAGCTACTGGCTCCACACCCGGTTCGGCCTGCCCGTCGGCGCGCTCGGGGCCGTCTTCTTCGCGGCGAACATCCTGGCCGGGATCTCGGCCCTCCTCGCGGCCCGGCTGGCCGCGCGCTTCGGCCTGGTCAACACGATGGTCTTCACGCACCTGCCGTCGAACATCCTGTTGATCATGGTGCCTTTCATGCCCACGGCACCCCTCGCCGTCGCCGTCCTGCTCGCCCGGTTCAGCATCAGCCAGATGGACGTGCCGGCCCGCCAGTCGTACACGATGGCGGTCGTCGACCCTGACGAGCGCTCGGCGGCCGCGGGCGTCACCGCGATCGCGCGGAGCGTCGGTGCGGCGGTCTCACCCTCGTTGGCCACCCCGCTCGTGGAGGCGGCCAGCCTCGCGGCCCTCCCGTTCGTGATCGCGGGGAGCCTCAAGATCGTCTACGACCTGCTCTTCTACCGCTCGTTCCAGGCTCACCGACCCCCGGAGGAGCGCCCGCCTGCGCCGGGAGGCCACTGACCGGCGGGCGGGACGTTCGGATCGAGAAGTCGGTGGGACTGGACGGCGCGTGGATGATGTGCTGCGTCGCGTCGCTGGGACGACCCGGCGGGCAGCGTTCCAGGGAGACGAGCATGCCGGTCATCTTTGAGCACCACCCGCATCCGCGGATCTCGGAGCGCAAGAAGCACCGCCCGGCCAAGACGACCGATGAGCATGTCGGATTCAACGGCAGGGTCGCCCTGATCCTTACCACGACCGTCGGCACGATGTGGTGCGCCTACGCGTTCAGCGTCCTTGCGCTGATCGCGCTCCCCCAGGCGCTCCAGGGAGGACTGCTCCCGATCATCCAGTGGGTCAGCCAGACGTTCATCCAGCTCGTGATGCTCTCGGTGATCATGGTCGGCCAGAACATCCTGAGCCGCGCCTCCGACAAGCGTGCCGACGAGACCTACCAGGACGCCGAGGCGACACTGCACGAGGCGCAGCAGATCCAGGACCATCTCAAGGCCCAGGACGACGCCATCGGCACGCTCCTCGACAAGATCGCGAAGCTCGAGGCGGCGCGCGCCCAGGCGTGATCCACCGGTCCGGGCCCGATCCCGGGCGCCGCGCGGCCACAACCCCGGGCACGGACCCTCAGGGCCGCGGTTCGATCACTATCAGCGCGGCGGGCCGGATCGAGACGACGACCGGTGTGGTCCCGATGACGCTGCCGTCGGTCTCGACGAGTCGTGGGCGTTTCGTCGCGATCCGAACCTCCTTCGCCTGCGCCCGGAAGACGTGCCCGGCCCCGGTCGAGCCGAGGTCGCGCTGCGCGAGCGCCTCCATGCCCGCGAGCATGCCGAGCAGGGGTCCCGGTGCCCGGACGACGATCACGTCGAGCAGGCCGTCGTCGGGCACGATCTCGCGGCGTGGCTTGATGAGCGACCCCATGGCGCCGAAGTTGGCGACGAAGACCTGGGCGGCCTTCCGCGTGCCGTGGGCGCCGTCGAGGGTGATCGCGTGGCTGACATCGCGGACGTGCTGCGCCTGGCGCATGGCCGCGAGGACATAGGCAAGCTTGCCGATCCGGCGCTTCGTGGCCGTGTTCGTCTTCTCCATGACCCGCGCGTCGAAGCCCACCCCACAGGCGACCGAGAAGTAGTGATCCGTGCCGTCGATGCGGACGCGCCCGAGGTCGATCCGCCGATGGTGGCCCTCGAGGAGGACCTTGACGGCCTTCTCGAGTGGCTTGGGGATGCCAAGGTTGCCCGCGAGGAGGTTGCCGGTCCCGAGCGGGATGATCCCGAGGGCGACGCTCGTCTCGGCGAGGGCGTTGACCACCTGCAGCACAGCTCCGTCGCCGCCGACCGCGACGACGACGTCCACCCCCGCCTTAGCCGCGTCGGCGGCGTGGCCGCGGAGCGCGCTCTTGCGCCCGACGACCTGGCCCTCCACCTTCCAGCCCGCCGCCTCGAGCTGCTGCTGCGTCTCGCGAACCGCTCGGCCGATCCTGCGACCCGGGCGGCGCCTGCCGATGACGAGCGCGCGCGTCATCGGACGGCCGCGGTGCCCGGCCCGTCGGGGCGGCGCGTCGACACTTCTCCATGGCCGCCCCATTGCCACCATGTCGGTCGAGCGCGGAACGCGGCGCCGACCACGAGCAGCCACGCGAT